>DASVYI010000346.1:0-3867 GCA_036392275.1 Nitrosospira sp.
CAGGCTGCCAGAACCGCGGTAGGGATCTGCCGTTCAGCCGGATTGACAATCCGTTGCCAATCCGGCTGTTCCATCCGTGGGTTTCGTCGAATGTCCGTCAAAAAATTAATGAGGGTGGAAGCCTTTAAGACGCACTTCTCCGGTCTGCGCTATCTGATATCATAAAACCGGGTTCGGCTCGTGGAGAATTATGGCTATGAAAGCCATGAATGGATTCATGCATGAATGTTATTGAAATATTTCCACAATCGCTTGACCAAGCACAAGTGGCTTGATATAAAACGAATTGCAGGGTTTTTGTAACTCTTCACAATAACGAAAGGGGAATCACGTGAATAAATCTGAACTGATCGATGCCATCGCAAAATCTTCCGACATTTCCAAGGCCTCCGCGGGCAATGCGCTGGATGGAGCATTAACGGCGATAAAAAGTGCATTAAAAAAAGGGCAAAGTGTAACGCTCGTCGGATTTGGAACCTTCAAAGTGGGTAAGCGGGCAGCCCGCACCGGCCGCAATCCCCGTACCGGCGCCGCCATCAAGATCAAAGCCGCAAAAGTTCCGAAATTCACCGCTGGTAAGGCGCTCAAGGATGCAGTAAACTAATGCGTTTTTGACGGGGTGCTTAGCTCAGTTGGTAGAGCGTCGCCCTTACAAGGCGAATGTCGGCGGTTCGACCCCGTCAGCACCCACCATTAGGTGATTTTCAGCTGGAGTGGTAGTTCAGTTGGTTAGAATACCGGCCTGTCACGCCGGGGGTCGCGGGTTCGAGTCCCGTCCACTCCGCCAGATTTAATAGTGAATAGTAAACCAGGGCGAACGTGAGTTCGCCTTTTTTGTTCGTTTTTCCGAGCTTCAACAATGTTCGATTTCGTTCACAAGAAAAGACGCATCGTCCAGATCATACTGGGGCTGGCTACGCTGCCATTCCTGTTTTGGGGTATCGAATCATACCGCAGCGCGGGCGGAGGCGAAGACTACGTCGCGTCGGCGGCCGGGGAAAAAATCTCTCCTCAGGAATTCGAGCAGGCGCTCCGCAATCAGCAGGAGAGCATGCGGGCCACGATGGGGGAGAAGTTCAACGAGGCGATGCTGGATAGACCTGAGGTACGAACCGCGGTACTGGAAGGACTGATTCAGCAGCACTTGCTCAAACATGAGGCGGCGCGGGTCGGGTTGTTCGTGGCGGATCCGCAACTGGTGGAGATGATTCAAAATATATCCGCCTTCCAGGAAGACGGGAAGTTTTCGAAAAAACGTTATGAAGAGCTGGTTCGCGGCCAGGGACTGAGTGTGCGCGCATTCGAGGCCCGCGTACGCCAGGAATTGATGCGCCAGCAATTAATAGCTCCATATAGCGAACACGGCTTCGTTTCCGATGTCGCAGCAGGCAAAATCATGCAGTTGAGCGAGGAAAAACGGGAAGTCAGCCTCGCTCAAATACAGCCGGAACAGTTTCTTGCGCGACTAAAACCCGATGATGCCGCCATCAAATCCTACTATGAGCGTCATCAGGTCGAGTTTCAACTGCCGGAACAAGTTCGTGTCGAATATGCCGTGCTGTCACTCGACAGTTTGGCCAAACAGGCGGCCGTGAGTCTCGACGAAGCAGCGAGCTATTTCGAGCAGCATAAAGCCCAGTTCGAACAAGCGGAGGAGCGCCGCGCCAGCCACATTCTGATAAGCGCGCCCGCAAGCGCGCCGGAAGCAGAAAAGGCAGCGGCGCGCGCCAGGACCGAGCAGTTGCTCGGTCAGCTAAGGCAGGCTCCGCAAAATTTCGAGCAGCTTGCCAAGCAGCATTCCCAGGATCCTGGCACCGCGGAGAAGGGGGGTGATCTCGGGTTTTTCTCACGCAACATGATGGTCAAGTCATTCGAAGATGCCGTGTTTCAGATGAAGATGGACGAGATCAGTAATGTGGTCGAGACAGACTACGGTTTTCATATTATCAAGCTCACGGGAATCAAAGCCGCGAAACCGGTCAGTTTCAACGATGTAAAGAGCCAGGTCGAGCAGGAAATCAAAAAGCAGAAGGCGGCAAAGCTCTTCGATGAGATGGCGGAAAGTTTTAGCAATGCCGTCTATGAACAAAGCGACAGCCTGCGTCCCGTGGCGGAAAAATTCAATTTACCGCTCCAGCAAAGTGGCTGGATCGGGAAAACCGCGGGTGAATCTCCCTACTTCAACAATGCGCGGCTGTTGCAGGCCATATTTTCGGATGACGCAATCAGGAACAGGCAGAATACCGAGGCAGTTGAAGTTGCGCAGAACGTTCTCGTTTCCGCGAGGGTGCTGGACCACAGACCGGCATCGACGCCATCCTTGGCAGAATTGAGAGACAGGATTTCCGGTCTTGTCGCTCGACAGGAAGCGGCAGAGGCTGCCGTAAAGGAAGGCAAGGAACAGCTTGCGCAGTTGCAGGAAGGCAAAAATGGAAATGTTTCGTGGAGTACCGCCCAACAGGTTTCCCGAAGAGAGCCTCAAGGTCTCGACAACGAAACGCTCCGGGCCGTTTTCGTGGCCGGAACAGCACGGTTGCCGGCCTTTACCGGATTGCCCAACCCCAAGGGCGGTTTTACCCTGATCCGCGTCAGCCGGGTAACCGAACCCGCAGTGCCGGATGCGGCCATCCGCAAGCTTTTTGCAAAACAATTGCAGCAAGTGCTCACCGAAGAGGAGCTCTCATCGTACCTGGCCGGAGTCAGGAAGCGATACGACGTGTCGGTGAGAAGCGAAAACCTGGAGAAGAGGTGAGGAACAATAAGGATAAATAGGACAAACAGGGCAAATGAAGCATGGGAGGCGGGAGACCCCGTCAAGGTTCGATGATGTCGAAAGCGACGGTATTGAACCCTGCGTCGACATGGGTTATCTCCCCGGTGATGCCGCTTGCCAGATCGCTGCACAGGAACGCTGCAACATTACCGACTTCCAGGATGGAAACATTACGCCGTAATGGAGCGACCTTTTCGGTATAGCCGAGCAGTTTCCCAAAATTGCCTATTCCCGCTGCGGCAAGTGTCTTGATCGGTCCTGCGGAGATCGCATTGACGCGAATTCCCTTGGGACCCAGACTGGATGCCATGAAGCGCACATTAGCCTCGAGGCTCGCCTTGGCCAGCCCCATCACGTTGTAGTTCGGCATGACGCGCACGGCGCCCAGGTATGTGAGCGTCAGAAGCGAGCCATTCCTGCCCTGCATCAACGGTACCCCTGCTTTTGCCAAAGCGGCGAAGCTATAGGAACTGACATCATGCGCGATGCGAAAAGCCTCGCGGTTCACGCTTTCAAGATAGTCTCCGCTCAATGCTTCGCGCGGAGCGTAAGCAATCGAATGAACGATACCATCGAGGCTGTCCCAATGCTTTCCCAAGTCTTCGAAGCAGCGGGTAACTTCGGTATCACTGGAGACATCACAGGGAAAAAGCAGATCGCCACCGAATTCCGCCACGGTTTTTGCGACCCGTTCCCGTATGCCTTCCCCCTGATAGGTAAAGGCCAGTTGGGCGCCTTCACGATGCATCGCTTTTGCGATGCCGTAAGCAATGGAGCGATTGCTGAGCAGTCCGGTGATGAGGATGCGCTTGCCTGAGAGAAAGCCCATGTTCGATTTCCTTGAGTGGTAAAGTCTGGAGGTAGGTCTGGCGATCATACCTTTACGCAACTGGCCATGGGTCATGAAAGCCGGTCAGGTCCGCCGCGGAACCCGGCCACGATCGCGCTACTCAAAATACATTCAGGATTATAACCACTTTCGGCCTACTTGATCAGCTTGCCTGCCTCCGTCCCGCCGCCGTTATCCCGTTATTTTGATGAAGCCTCTGTTTAACCTGAATCCGGCAGTTGTAGCGAACTCACCAAAAAGGTGA
>DASVYI010000347.1:0-11083 GCA_036392275.1 Nitrosospira sp.
AAAAAACCGGTGCTTGCCATTCGATCGGATATGGCGTTTAATGGATTCGAGAAAAGTTTCCGGCAATAAAACAGTCGTGCCGGATAAAATAAATAGCCGTGACGGATAATAATACCGGCCAAATAAGTCCACTGCGTGCCAGTGCGCCGCGTTCGTGCATGACAGAGCGACATTTTCAACTCCAGAGCAAGGATCACGAACCTTATCCGCCCGCCATTTTTCTGATGGGGGCTACGGCTAGCGGGAAAAGCCGCGTTGCACAGGAAATTGCCCGGCGCCTGCCCGTCGAAATCGTCAGCGTGGATTCGGCTCAGGTCTACCGGTATATGGATATCGGCACCGCAAAACCGGATGCCCGGACCAGGGCGGTATTGCCGCACCACCTCATCGATCTGCTCGAGCCGCATGAGCGCTACTCCGCCGCCCGGTTTGTCAGCGATGCGCTTGCAGCGATGCGTAACATCGCGCAGCGAGGTAATACGCCGCTGCTGGTGGGTGGCACGATGCTTTATTTCCGCGCCCTGCTGGAGGGGCTCTCGGAGCTGCCTTCCGCGGATAGCGGCTTGCGCCGCGAAATTGAAATCAGAGCCGAAAGAGCCGGATGGCCGGCGATGCACAGGGAGCTGCTACGGCTGGACCCGGTCAGTGCCGCACGTATTCGGCCCACCGATAGCCAGCGGATCCAGCGAGCCCTGGAAGTCTGCTATATCACCGGTAAGCCCATGTCGGAGCTTTTCGAAGCGTCCAGAGTTTCCCGCCTTCCCTATCGCGTTGTCCGTATCGCTCTGGTTCCCGGCGATCGCGCGCTGTTGCATCAACGCATCGCGCAACGTTTTGACGAAATGCTCGAGCGGGGATTGATCGACGAAGTCCGCGCAATCCGTGATAAATTTTCACTGAACGACACAAACCCTTCGATGCGCTGCGTCGGTTACAGGCAGGTATGGATGTACTTGAGCGGCCGGGCCGATGCGGCGGAAATGCGGCAAATGGCGTTGGCCGCCACACGGCAATTGGCGAAGCGCCAATTGACCTGGCTGCGCTCCATGAAAGAAATAAAGGAATTCGATTGCCTGGGCGATAACTTACCGGAACAGGTGCTGAAGCATTTGGCGGCTTGCGGCACCGGTACCGGAGCGACCTGATGGTTTGCACGATTCGCGTACTGCTCGCGCGAATCCCGCTTGTCATTTGTTTGATCAACTCCGACTGGGAAATATCATGAATGAAAGACGTAAATCAGTGATTTTGACTGTAACGCTCCTTGGTGCTCTATGCTTTTCGGGGTGCACAAGACATGAGGATAAGGTGCATGAGTCATGGAAAACTCCCGAGCCAAAAGCGCAAATAGACGATAATACACTTGCTGACACCTTGAGAGTCGCGTTGCGGACGGATCCCGAAGTCAAGAATGCTGACGTAAAAGTCGAGGCGCATGATGGCGAGCTCGTACTGAGCGGAACTGTGAACAGTCAGGCCCAGATAGATCGCGTGGTCATGCTCGCCTGGATGGCTGAAGGTGTTAAAAAGGTGGACAATAGGATGAGTCTGGGCAACGGGACTGCGCCGGCAGGTAAATAATTTTTTCCCCCTTTTCCGATCTCTCTTCCGTAGCGTAAAAACAATGGGGTTGTCACAAACCGACGCGGGAAAATTACCTTGATCTCTTCTTTGCTTCCGACGCTGGCTTTAATTCTCGGTGTTGTCTTTCTTGTTCCGCCAGTGCGGCGCGCCGTTGTTTCCAACCGCCTGTTGAAAATCTTCCGCCGGATTCTTCCGCAGGTTTCGCAAACCGAGCAGGAAGCGCTGGATGCGGGTACCGTCTGGTGGGAAGGGGATTTGTTCAGCGGCAGACCGAACTGGAACAAGCTGCTGGCTTATCCGACGCCGAAACTGACTGCGGAAGAAAAGGCCTTTCTCGCAGGGCCGGTCGAGCAGCTATGCGCCATGCTGGATGAATGGCATATCACGCGCGAGTTGCACGATCTGCCGCCTCACGTCTGGCAATTCATCAAAGACAACGGGTTTTTCGGCATGATCATTCCCAAGCAATACGGCGGACACGGTTTTTCGGCGCTGGCGCATTCCGAAGTAGTCATGAAGATCGGTTCGCGCAGCGGCACCGCGGCGGTATCGGTAATGGTGCCGAATTCGCTGGGTCCGGCGGAACTGCTGTTGCAGTATGGAACCCAAGAACAAAAGAATCACTACCTGCCGCGTCTGGCAAAAGGTCTGGAAGTTCCCTGTTTTGCCCTGACCGGGCCTGAGGCGGGATCGGACGCAGGGTCCATTCCCGATTCCGGCGTCGTATGCTACGGCGAATTCAACGGCGACCCACAGGTTCTGGGAATGCGCATCACCTGGGAAAAGCGCTACATCACCCTGGGACCCGTGGCGACACTCCTGGGGCTCGCGTTCAGGCTGCATGACCCGGATGGACTGCTGGGCAGCAAGGAAGACCTCGGCATCACGCTGGCGCTCATTCCCACCGATACGCCGGGAATCAACATCGGCCGCCGCCATTTTCCGCTCGATGCGGCATTTCAGAACGGCCCCAATTCGGGAAAGGATGTATTCATCCCGATGGACTGGGTAATCGGAGGTCGTGAGGGAGTGGGTTGCGGCTGGCGCATGCTGATGAACTGCCTTGCCGCGGGACGTTCGATTTCGCTGCCTGCCACCAGCACCGGCGGCGCCAAGCTCGCGGCGCGTACCAGCGGTGCATATGGCAGGGTGCGTGTTCAATTCAAGACGCCGATTGGGCGCTTCGAAGGGGTGGAAGAAGCGCTGGCCCGTATCGGCGGAAACACTTACATGATGGATGCGGCGCGGGTCATGACGGCGGGCGCGGTAGATTTGGGCGAGAAGCCATCGGTCATCTCTGCCATCGTCAAATATCATCTCACCGAACGCGGACGCCAAGCGATCAATGACGCGATGGATGTGCATGGCGGCAAGGGAATTTGCATGGGGCCCAGCAACTATCTGGGACGCAACTATCAGCACATTCCCGTGAGTATCACGGTCGAGGGCGCCAACATTCTCACGCGTAACATGATCATTTTCGGCCAGGGTGCGATACGTTGTCATCCTTACGTGCTGAAAGAAATCCGCGCGGCAAATGACGGTAATTCAGTGTGGGCTTCGGTAAGCTTCGATCAGGCGTTGATGGGTCACGTCGTGTTTACAGCCGGCAACTGCATGCGTTCTCTCCTGCATGGGCTGACAGGCGCCTCGCTCGCCGGTGCTCCCGGTAGCGCCGGCCCTGAAACGCAGCGTTATTACAGTCAACTGACGCGCTTCTCCGCGGCATTCGCTTTTCTCGCGGATGTCTCGATGCTGGTTCTGGGGGGGGCATTGAAGCGCAGGGAAAGGTTATCCGCCCGTCTCGGCGATATTCTCAGCATGCTCTATCTGTGTTCGGCAGCGCTGAAGCGTTTCAACGATGATGGCCGGCCCATGGCGGATGCACCACTGCTGCACTGGTCGATGCAGGATGCGCTTTTTCGCATGCAGGAGGCATTTGACGGTCTGCTGGATAATTTTCCCGTACGCGCTGCCGTGAAGGGGCTGCTGCGGTTCCTGATATTTCCCCTGGGTAAGCCATTCTCGCCGCCAACGGATGCCATCGGCCATCAGGTAGCGTCACTGATGCTGACCCCCGGGGAAGCGCGCGATCGCCTGACCGCGGGAATTTACATGCCGGCATCGCCCGATGAACCGCTGAATGTACTGGAACAGGCATTGCAGTGCGCCGTGATAGGCGAAGCGGTAGAGGTCAAGCTGCGTGCGGCCGTAAAAACGGGCCAGATAAGCGCTCAGGCCGAGGACAGAATCGGGGAGGCGCTCAAGCAAAGAGTCATCACCAGCGGCGAGCTGGAGCTCATGGGGAAAATGAAATCGCTGAGGCGGCGCGTTATCATGGTGGATGATTTCCCTCCCGATTTTGGCAGTGTTCCGGATCGGGTGGAACAGGCGGCCCAAGGTCGGGCGGAAGCAGGGATTGCGCAATAACGCAAGGACCATGGGTTGTCGAGGCCTTCGGGCAGGCATCGCCTGGGCTGGATGGAGTGCCCGCTCCCGGATTTTCAGCTCACCTAAATCCGTCCTGTAGCGAACTCACTACACATAGGTGAACGTCAAGGTCACAAAAAGTCTTGATGAATCATGGCGATAAACTAAAAAATGAGCGGTAAACTCCGGATTTGGGTTCAACAATAACAGCTGTCATGACAGCCGCAGATACAAGAGGGCGACGCCATGCAAATCAGGCAATATGACCCGGCCGATATCATCCCGGTGGAAGTGGCGGGAACACTTGACGGGTTGTTTCACGAACGGGTCCGCCGTTCGCCGGACGGTGTAGCGTATCGCGACTACGACCGATCCAGCGGCAAATGGCGTGATCTCACCTGGTCGCAGATGGATGAGCGCATCGACCACTGGCAAGCTGCTTTTTCGCGCGAAAGCCTGGTTCCGGGTGACAGGGTGGCCGTCATGCTCAGAAACTGCCCGGAATGGGTAATGTATGAACAGGCGGCAATGAGGCTGGGGCTCGTGGTCGTACCGCTTTATACCGCCGACCGGCCCGAAAATGCCGCTTACATCCTGCGGCATGCCGGAGCAAAAGTGCTGTTACTCGAGGAACCGGCGCAGTGGCAGATGCTTGCCGAGATGCGGGACCAGATGAAAGATCTCGTGCGCGTCGTCACGATTCAGGCGGCGCCCGGCAGGATGGATGACGATATCGCGCTGGCGCTGCACGACTGGCTTCCGGAAAGGGGAGAGGAGCCGCCCGAGGAGACGGGAGAAGCACCGCACGTCAGCCGTGACCCGCATCAGCTCGCGACCGTCATATACACCTCGGGTACTTCGGGCCGGCCAAAAGGGGTAATGCTGAGCCATTACAATATACTCACGAATGCGCACGGCTGCCTGCAGGTTGTACCGATCGGGCAGGATGACCTGTTGCTTTCATTTTTGCCGCTGTCGCATACTTTCGAGCGCACGGCGGGTTATTATGTCCCCATGATGCGCGGCGCGACCGTTGCCTATGCCCGTTCGGTTCATCAGCTGCAGGAGGATTTGCTGATCATCCGTCCCACTATTCTGGTTTCGGTACCGCGAATCTACGAGCGCATTTATGCCGGAATTCGCGCCAAACTGGAAGACGGCTCCGCGCTGAGCAGAAAGCTGTTCGATCTTGCGGTCGAGATCGGGTACAGTCGTTTCGAATATCAGCAGAAGCGGGCACCCCGGCGAATGTCCCACTTGCTGTGGCCGTGGCTGGAAATCCTGGTGGCAGCGAAAGTAATGAGCAAACTCGGCGGCCGCCTTCGCGGCGCGATGAGCGGAGGCGCGGCGCTGTCGAGCGGGGTTTCGCGCGTATTTATCGGTCTGGGGCTGCCTATCCTGCAAGGCTACGGCATGACCGAAAGCAGTCCGGTGGTGTGCAGCAATACCTTTGAAGACAATGTTCCGGGCAGTGTAGGCCGGCCGATTCCCGGGGTGCAGGTGAAGCTTGGCGAAAACGGTGCGCTGCTGATTCACGGCCCCAACGTAATGCTTGGCTACTGGAAGGATCCGGAAGCCACCCAGGCAGTCATGACATCCGATCGCTGGCTCAATTCCGGCGATATCGCACGCATCGATGAAACCGGCCGGATAACCATCACCGGACGGCTGAAAGAAATCATTGTCATGTCTACCGGTGAGAAAGTCCCCCCGGCGGATATGGAGGCCGCAATTCTGCACGATGCACTTTTCGATCAGGTCATGTTGATCGGCGACGGCCGCTCGTACCTGAGTGCGCTGGTGGTCCTGAATTCGCGCAATTGGCAAAACATTGCGGGACAGTATGATCTTGACCCTGACTGGCGCCAGTTATCGCACGACCATAAGTTCGAAGAAATTCTCCTTGAGCGGATCGCGCATCAGATACGGGAATTTCCCGGCTATGCCAAAATATACCGTGTGGGGTTCGCGCATGAACCCTGGACTATCGACAATCACATGCTTACCCCGACCTTGAAACTTCGGCGGACACATGTGCTTGATCATTACAAGGCCGAGGTGGAAAGACTTTACGAGGGCGGCAGGCGGCGCGGCGATAAGCGGGATAAGCGGGGGCAGGGATAGAATGAATAGCGAAGTGGAAAGCCAGGTATCCCTGCCCGAGGAGGATCCGATACTGCGTCTGGTGCCCATGCCGACGGACACCAACTATGCGGGTGATGTATTCGGCGGATGGATCATGGCTCAGGTGGACATCGCAGGCAGTCTCCCCGCAATCCGCCGGGCGCGCGGGCGCGTCGCCACCGTTGCAGTGAACTCATTCGTGTTCAAGCAACCGGTATTCGTGGGAGATGTAGTGAGTTTCTATGCCACCATCGTAAAGACCGGCCGCACGTCCATTACCGTGGACGTCGCCGTTTATGCCCAGCGGGGCATGCGCCAGGGCCGTGACGAAGTATGCATCAAGGTCACCGAGGCGGTGCTTACCTATGTTGCGGTGGATGAGCACCGCAGGCCGCGCGTCCTTCCCGATGAGTGAAAAACAAATGATCCTAAATCCGGCAGGCGACCGCTCGTTTTTCAATTTACTGTTGTGATCCACAAGGACTTTTTGCAATATTTGGCTTTCACCTTTTTGGTGAATTCGCTACAGGGCGGATTGCACGTTTTTTGTGGCACATGGCTGCGTTGCAACTCCTTGGAATGGAATGACCATTCCTCGTCGTTGCGCCTTGCCCTGCATCCCAAAAACCGTACACTCCACCCTGTCCAACTGTCGGATTTAGGATGATCCCATGAGAGGAGAATGCAAAATTGAATAACCGCAAATTCATGGTGCGCAAAGCCGCGGTTCTCGGCGCGGGTGTAATGGGAGCGCAGATCGCTGCGCATCTGGTCAATGCCGATGTGGAAACGCTGTTATTCGAACTTCCCGCCGAACAGGGAGACCCCAACGCCAACGTGATCAAAGCGGTGGAGAATCTAAAAAAACAGGAGCCCGCGCCCTTGTCAGTCCCTGCCAGGGCGGCTTTCATTCAGCCCGCGAACTATCGCCAGAACCTCGAATTGCTCAAGGACTGCGATATCGTCATCGAAGCGATTGCCGAGCGCATGGACTGGAAATCGGGCCTGTACGAGCAGGTAGCGCCGCACCTGGGTGAACACACCATTTTCGCCAGTAACACGTCGGGGCTCTCCATCAACCGGTTGGCGCAGGCCTTCCCCGAGAATCTGCGCCATCGCTTTTGCGGTATTCATTTCTTCAATCCCCCGCGCTACATGCATCTCGTGGAGTTGATCGCCTGCACCGAAAGCGATGCCGCGATGCTCGATGCGCTGGAAGAATTTCTGGTGACCTATCTCGGTAAAGGGGTGATACGTGCAAAGGATACGCCCAATTTTATCGCCAACCGCGTGGGGGTATTTTCCGTTCTCGCCACGATGCATCATGCAAGGGAGTTTGGTCTTGCGTTCGATGTTGTCGATGCCTTGACGGGTCCCCTGATCGGCCGTCCGAAAAGTGCCACATTCCGTACTGCCGATGTGGTAGGGCTGGATATTCTGGTGCACGTGATCAATACCATGCGCGACGCATTGCCCGGTGATCCCTGGCACAAATACTACGCCGCACCCGGCTGGTTGCAGGCCCTGGTCGATAAAGGCGCGCTCGGGCAGAAAACCAAACGCGGGATATATCAGAAGGTCGGCAAGGAAATCCGGGTGCTGAACGTTGACTGGCAGGAATATGTTCATTCCGCGGGCGAAGCTGACAACGGTATGAAGGAATTGCTCAGGCATAAAAACCCCGCGGAAAAACTTGCCGAGCTGCGCGCGAATCCACATCCGCAGGCACAATTCTTGTGGGCAATATTTCGCGACCTGTTCCACTACTGCGCTGTCCATCTCACAGCGATTGCCGATAATGCGCGCGACCTGGATTTTGCGATGCGCTGGGGCTTCGGCTGGAGTCAGGGACCGTTTGAAACCTGGCAGGCCGCAGGATGGAACAAGATTGGCGGATGGATCGGCGAGGACATTGCCGCGGGTAAAAGCATGAGCACGGCACCGCTGCCCGATTGGGTGAGCGACTTGGGGCAGGAAGCCAGCCCGGCTGTAAATGCGAATGTGGAGGGTGTCCACCGCACACATGGTTCGTACGCACCCGCCACCAATACCTTCCGCCCACGCCCGGCTTTACCCGTGTACGGGCGTCAATTGTTTCCCGACCGGATGTCCGGCGAACCGGAGCAATATGGTGAAACCATATTTGAAACCGATGCCGTGCGGATGTGGCACACCGCTGACGACACCCGGCATGATGGTGTAGCCATTCTCAGCTTCAAAAGCAAGATGCACACGATCGGCAGCGATGTGCTGGATGGGGTTCAGCAGGCCATCGATGAGGCGGAGCGCAACTGGCGCGCGCTGGTGATCTGGCAGACCGAACCGCCATTCTCCGCCGGAGCCAATTTGCAAAAGGCCACGGAGCGCCTGAAAAGCGATGAGCCGCCGTCCGCCTTCAGCCTGTTGGCGAAGAAATTAAAGAAAACGGCTCAGTCCGCCGTGCTCAAGGCGGCGCGCAGCCTGAATCTTGCCGATGCCCTGATGGCGGGAAGGCTTGCCGAGGTGGAAGCGATGGTGGCGCAGTTCCAGCAGACCTCGCAGGACCTCAGGTACTCGATGATACCGACCGTTGCGGCGGTGGATGGGCTTGCCCTGGGCGGCGGCTGCGAATTCGTGATGCACTGCGACCGCGCGGTAGCCACGATGGAAAGCTATATCGGCCTGGTGGAAGCCGGGGTGGGACTGGTGCCCGCAGGAGGCGGTTGCAAGGAGCTCGCGTTGCGAGCGGCGCAGAATGCTGCAAACGGCGATCCGTTTCCCCTGCTGAAAAATTATTTTCAGAGTGTCGCGACCGCGCAATTGTCAAAAAGCGCGGAGCAGGCGAAGGAAATGGGATATCTGCGCCGCGCGGACCCGATCGTGATGAACCGGTTCGAGTTGCTTCACGTTGCCAAGGCGCAGGCGCTCGCACTGGCTGAAGCGGGCTATCGCCCCCCACTAAAGGCCCGCAGTATCCCGGTTGCCGGATCGACAGGCATCGCTACCATCAAAGGCATGCTGGTGAACATGCGTGAAGGCAGCTTCATTTCCGAGCATGACTACCTGATCGGCAGCAAGATTGCCCATGTGATGTGCGGTGGCGACCTGACACCCGGCAGCCTGGTCGATGAAAGCTGGTTCCTGGAGCTGGAACGGGCGGCATTTATCGAATTGCTGGCGACGGAGAAAACGCAGGCACGCATCGAGCATACGCTGAAGACCGGGAAGCCGCTGAGAAACTGATGAAAATAACGAATTTGCACATTTCCGGGCGCAAGCGCATTTTCCGGCTGGATAATTCGTGAACAATATGCGTCTAATCAAAAATTAGAGGAAAATATCCATGACAACCAGACAAACCCAGGATGCCTATATTGCCGTCGCGGTGCGCACTCCCGTAGGCAAGGCGCCGCGTGGGATGTTCAAGACGGTGCGGCCGGACGACATGCTGGCGCATGTGCTAAAAGCGGCAATGAACGAGTGTCCGGGGCTCGATCCGGCGGCCATAGACGACGTGATTACCGGTTGTGCCATGCCGGAGGCGGAACAGGGTATGAATGTCGCGCGCATCGGGCTACTGCTGGCCGGATTGCCAAACAATGTGCCGGGGATGACGGTCAATCGTTTCTGCGCCTCGGGCCTGCAGGCGGTGGCGCTGGCCGCCGATCGCATCCGGCTCGGCAATGCCGACGTGATCATCGCTTCCGGCACGGAGAGTATGAGCATGGTGCCCATGACGGGTAACAAGATGTCGCTGGACCCGGCGATATTTCAGCACGATGAGAACGTCGGCATTGCCTATGGCATGGGCATAACCGGGGAAAAAGTCGCGCAGCGGTGGCAAGTCAGCCGGGAAGCGCAGGATGAATTCGCCGTGACGAGTCATGCCCGGGCGCTCAAAGCCATCGAGGCGGGTGAATTTAAGGATGAAATTGCGCCCTACACCGTGGAAGAGCACCGGCCGGATCTTGCCTCACATGAAGTCCGCAACCTATCCACGGTGAAGGACACCGATGAAGGCCCGCGTCCCGGCACCAGCAAGGAGGTTCTGTCGAAACTGAAACCAGTGTTTGCAGCCAACGGTTCGGTAACCGCCGGCAACAGTTCCCAAATGTCCGACGGCGCGGGCGCGGTGGTGGTGGCGAGCGAGGCGGCGCTCAAGCGCTTCAACCTTACTCCCATCGGCCGTTTTCTCGGGTATTCGGTGGCCGGCGTTCCGCCGGAAATCATGGGTATCGGCCCGGTCAAGGCCATCCCCAAGGCCCTGCAACAGGTTGGCTTGAAACAGGATGATCTCGAGTGGATCGAATTGAATGAAGCCTTTGCAGCTCAGAGTCTCGCGGTCATCAACGAACTGGGGCTCGACCGCGCCAAGGTCAATCCGCTGGGCGGCGCCATTGCGCTGGGCCATCCTCTCGGCGCAACCGGCGCCATCCGTGTGGCCACGCTGATGCACGGCCTGCGCCGGCATCATCAGAAATACGGGATGGTCACGATGTGCGTCGGAACGGGCATGGGCGCCGCGGGTATTTTCGAGGCGCTTTGACGCAACGCACGGAAGCTGCCGGGTTACTTTCCGAAATAGACGTAGGCTTTCTGCGGTACTGCTGAGTCCTTGAAGCGCTTGCGCTCGTCCAGATCCAGCTTTTTATCCCACCAGATGGCACGTGCTTTCTTCTGATCCTCCGGCAGTTGCGGATTTTTTTCGAACAATTCACGCATGAATTTGGTATGGTCAGATTCGTATAATTTCATTGTCCGGTCACATCCTTCCTTTGATTTACACCAACGAGTAACTTTATCATACCTGCAATACCGCCGCATGCGGAAACCCGGCGGTATAACCTTAAATCCCGCAGTTGACCGCTCGTTTTTCAATTTACTGTTATGATCCACCAAGACTCTTTCCGACACTTGACGTTCATCTTTTTGGTGAATTCGCTACAGGGCGGATTGCGCGATTTTT
>DASVYI010000348.1:0-1784 GCA_036392275.1 Nitrosospira sp.
CAAAATCAAAATTTCCGCCTGTGCCATCAGCCTTGAAAGCATTCGATCCATTGTCAATAGTCGAAGCGGCCACTCCGCTGGAAAACGCGATGCCGCTCAGAGGCGCCGAACCGACATTGAAGAACCAATCGTTGACGTACGCGCCCGCAGACAGATTGTTCAATACATTCATCGTCAGCGTGACCGAACCGGAACCGCCGTGATCATCAAAAACCGCGGTTGCAAAAACCGTGCTCGGGCTGGGAGAGCCAGGCGCAGTTCCTGAGAATGCACCAGAGGTCGTGAAATCGACCTGGAATAGGGCCGCCTGAGCTGCTCCGCCTGCGGATAGCAGGCTTAAGGCGCTCAACGCGACTACGAGTCTGGATTTCTTAAATAAAGTTTTCATATTTTTCCATTTAAACGTAAACCGAACTCAGCTCCAACCCGACCGCTGTTGGGCTCTCTTGCCTGCCTAATTATTTGTATTAGTAATTATCAGGCATTTGATATAAAGCAATACTCATGCCAGATTTAAATATATATTTAAATCAATAGCTTGATATCTGGTATACGTCGGCCTCAAACTGGGCTGTAAGATAGTTCGACACACCGTAAAAAGTCCATATGGACTGGATGAATCAACCATGATCATTTACCGGTTAATTCGATTGGCCGGAATCGTTCGCGCTCAGCCCCGGCCGGAATAAGGTATTCAGGGATGATCTGCCCAGAGGGTAGCAGGCTGTGAATTCTGCTTTAGCGGCGTGCGGCCTGGTAAAGCGGCATTACGATCGGGAGAAGCGATTCGATCTGCTGAACCCGCGTCGAGTCGGCCGGGTGGCTGCTCAGGAATTCTGGCATCTGACCGCCGGCATTGGCATTGATCATCTTTTGCCACAGGGTAATACCGGCGCGCGGATTGTAACCGGCGCGCGCAGACAGTTCCAGCCCGATGCGGTCGGCCTCGGCCTCGTCGGTGCGGCTGAAATGCGTTGCGATCAGGGCTTCGTAACCAACGTTGGCAAGCGCGGCAGCATTCTGGCTCATGCCAAGCGCCGCGGCGCCGACGCCCAGCGCGGTCTGCGCGGCAATGGCCTGGGATACCTGCTCGCGTGAGTGTTCGCGCAAGGCATGGGCGATCTCGTGCCCCATCACCACCGCAATTTCCTCATCCGTGAGGTTCAACTTGTTGATCAGCCCGGAATAAAACATGATCTTGCCGCCGGGCATGCAGAACGCGTTGAGTTCATTGCTGTCGATGACATTGACTTCCCATTTCCAGCCGGGCGCATCCTTCCGGAATACGGCGGTTTGCGGTTCGATCCTCTTGGCTATGGCCTGCACCCGCTGCAGCATCCTGGGATCCTTGTTCAGCGCGCCTTGCTGCGTGGCATCGGCCTTCAGCTTGGTGTAGCCCTGTGCGGCCGTTTGCTCCAGTTGCTCCGAAGAGATCAGCATCAGTTGGGAGCGGTTTGCACCGACTGCGCCGGGCGCTGTGGTGGTTGCGCATCCTGTCAGGGTGACCAGCCAGAAACTCAGGGACAGTGCCGTAAGCGTGCGAAAAATGGACATGATTTCTCCGTATGAAAATGTCTGACCGATTCTGTTAATCCGGTACGCAAACGGGACAAACCTTATCGCGGCGGAAGCCGGTATCCAGACATGCTGGATGGGCTGGATTCCGGGTCAAGCCCGGAATGACGAGGTTCGAGCCATTCCTCTCCGGATAAATCTTATGCAAATTCAGTTATTCAAAGCCGATACAGATAAAGGCGATATGGATCAGGCAGCAACTCGATGGA
>DASVYI010000349.1:0-1800 GCA_036392275.1 Nitrosospira sp.
CATTACCTGTTCCACGCCAGAAATCTCTTCCCTCTCATCTTCAGTCTCCTTGCCCAGGCGACGACCGGAATCTTTCTCTACCGGATGGCATGCCGCACCGGAGTTCGGAATTCCACGGCACGCCTGGCCCTGGCCTGTGGCATCTACTCGGCCCTGTTCTCCGCTCAGCAGTTCCCAAATCTTGTACGGGGGATTCAGATCCCGTTCACGATGGTCTACTGCGCCTCCTGCGGCTCGTTACTCGCACTCCTCAAAACGGCCGAGCGGTCGGAGCGGCATCAGAATGCCGCCGTTTGGTTTGCAGCCTGCTGCGCATTGGCGCTGGTGGCCACGTATTCGCTGGCGAATGGTTTGCTCTGTTGGCCGCTCCTGATTCTTCTGGCGTTGTGGCTTCGCCTGCCTTTCAGATATCTGCTGGCGCTCGGATTGGGTTTCGTGATCTTCACGGGATTGTACCTTTGGGGCTATCACACGCCGCCTCAGCACAGTAGCCCGATCGAGACGCTGACGCACCATACTTCCGAGGTCTTCATCCGCGCGGCTGCCGTCCTTGGATCTCCTTCAGACGCGGTTTACTTTTTGGTGCGATGGGCCACCGGTCACGACACGGCGAATGCGCGGGTTCTCTTTGCCGCCGCCTGCGGACTTATCGGAACCGTCGCCCTGGCTTCAGGCATGATCCTGATGTGGCTCCAGCGGCCGTCATACAGCAAAGGGCACGCCGCTTTGGCACATGTTGCGCTATTCGTGCTGTTCGCGGCGGTCCTTGTAGGTCTAGGCAGAGCGAGTTTTCCTCTCACATCCGCCATGGACCTGCGGTATCGGACCCCCGCCTTACTGTTTTGGACGGTTCTAGGTGCTTTCTATGTGACATCGGCAGCGCGATTCCTGTCCAGGTTGACCGCGTACTGGCGGGAGGCATTGAGTATTGCCGCCCTCGGGATGATTGTCGGTCTTGCGGTCAAGCAACCGTTGTGGGTCCAATTCTCCAAAGATGAGGCCAGCGCCTCGAGCGAGATCCAGGCTGCGATTGTCGCCAATGTCTTCGATGCGCCTGTCTGGCAAAAGTCGTTTCCTCCCTCCGGCGCCGCTATCCTCGGGCCGGTGGATTTTCTTCGCCGGGACCGGCTTTCGGTCTTCAGCGAGCCCTGGACAACCTGGACCGGCAGATCCGTCGATAGCCTCTTCGAGGTGGGCAGCGATGCCCGAAGCTGTATAGGGTATTTCGACAGCGCCACCCCCATATCACCTTCGATCAGACCGGGTTGGCGGGTTTCCGGTTGGGCATGGGATAGGCAGCGGGAAACCGGACCGGGAACCGTGATTCTCCTCGATGCTTCGCGGCGGATCGCGGGAGTGGTCAAGAACACCGTCGAGCGCGTGGATGTGCCTCGGGCGATTCCGGAGGTCCGCTCCTCGAACGTGGGGTGGCGTGGCTACGTGGCCGGCAGCGGACCGATCCGGCTCAAGGCCTATCTATTGGAGCCGGATGGCCATACGATATGTGCTTTGCAGGGCGAGATGACTCCCGCCCATGCCGAAGCGGCGACTGCTTTGGCAAATTGACAGACTTCGGCTTCCCCGGCAGTGCATATCGCCCGAGCGGATGTTCTATCCCTTATCCGTCGAAACCGTCGCGCCGGTCCCGCGCGGCGCTTTCGCGTAGTCCCCGCGGCTGAAATATTTCTCCAGCCAGCAGTAGAGTGCGATAAAAAGATAGCGGCTACCCATTTCACGAATTTTCAGCTTGGAAATTCCCGAGCGGCGATTGCGCCAAGTGATCGGCATGCTCGTCCAGGC
>DASVYI010000350.1:0-1962 GCA_036392275.1 Nitrosospira sp.
CGACCTGACGGATATAGAGGCGATTATCGAGTTGCCTGCAGACTCGTTCAGTGATTTAAAACGTGATCTGGTTACTACTCTCGATTCGCAACTTCTGCGGTTCAGCGAAATGTTTCGCCAGAAGGTCTGCGTTGAACTGGATTATTGTAATTTGAAAAAAAGTCAAAGATGGCGCATTGTTGAGTATCTGATTGGTGCGCTGGCCGTTATTTTTGACAAGGGGTTGATTCCGCTGTCTTTTTACATATTCAAGCGCGAGATTCTGGACGAGCTGTGCAAATGTTCCGAGGAGGCCGGGCAAGTTCCCGGTTGAACTGCTTCGGTTTGCCAAGAAATATGCAATATGCGCAACTTGCGCGATGTATCCAGGGGCAGGCCGGTTATCGCGTCAAGATATTTTCCGAGATATTTTCGATGAGCATCCGCGACAGGGCGGTCCGCCGCGGGCAAAGCCGGGGGCGGTCGCCGGCTGTATAAACAATCCCGAATGTCATCGTCTGTTTCCACTATCCGTCCCCAGCCCGATCAGGTGCTGGCTGATATCGCCGATTATGTCGTCAACCGCGAGATTCACGGCGATTTGGCATACGATACCGCGCGCAACTGCCTGATGGATTCGCTGGGCTGTGCGATGGAAGCGCTCACTTACCCCGCCTGCGGCAGGCTGCTTGGTCCCATTGTGACCGGAACGACCGTGCCCAATGGCGCGAGAGTGCCCGGTACCCGGTTCCAGCTCGATCCGGTGCAGGCCGCGTTCAACCTCGGCGCGATGATTCGCTGGCTGGATTTCAACGATACCTGGCTGGCTGCGGAATGGGGACATCCTTCGGACAATCTGGGCGGCATTCTTGCCGCTGCCGACTGGTCGGCACGCAATGCCGTGGTGGAGGGGAAAAAGCCATTGACGATGAGGGATGTGCTGACGGCGATGATCAAGGCTCATGAAATCCAGGGTTGTCTTGCGCTGGAAAACAGTTTCAACAAGATTGGGCTGGATCATGTCGTATTGGTGAAGGTCGCATCGGTCGCCGTCGTCATGCATCTGCTTGGCGGCAACCGTGACCAGATCATCGATGCCCTCTCGCAGGCGTGGGTGGACGGACAGGCGCTGCGCACCTATCGCCACGCGCCCAATACCGGCTCGCGCAAATCATGGGCGGCGGGCGACGCCACCAGCCGCGCGGTCTGGCTTGCGCTGATCACGCTCAAGGGAGAGATGGGCTACCCCACGGCGCTTACCGCCAACACCTGGGGCTTCTATGATGTGCTGTTCAAAGGCCGGCCGTTCCGGTTTCAGAGGCCGGTCAACGAATGGAGCTCCTATGTGATGGAAAACATCCTGTTCAAGATATCCTTCCCTGCCGAATTCCATGCCCAGACCGCGGCGGAGTGCGCGATGCAGTTGCACCGCCGCGTAAAGGGTCGCATCGGTGATATCGACAGAATCACCATACGTACGCACGAGGCCGCGCTTCGCATCATCGACAAGAAAGGGCCGCTCAACAACTATGCCGACCGCGATCACTGTATCCAGTACATCGTTGCGGTAGCGCTTATTTTTGGCCGCCTCACCGCTGCCGATTACGAAGATGCCGTCGCCGCCGACCCGCGCATCGATGCGCTGCGAGAAAAAATGACATGTGTCGAGGATCCGCAGTTCACCCGCGATTATCACGACCCGGCGAAACGCTCCATCGCCAATGGCCTGACGGTGGAATTCAAAGATGGTGAAAGACTGGATGAGGTTGTGATGGAGTATCCCATCGGTCACAGATTCCGGCGCAAGGAAGGGATGCCGCTGCTCGAGGAGAAATTCAGAACCAACCTTGCGCGCCGGTTTCCGGCTGAGCAACAAAAGAGAATAACCGACCTCTGCCTTGATCAGAAAAGGCTGGAAACAACTTCGGTCAACGAGTTTGTTGACATGTTCATAATCTGACCGGACTTCCAGGAACGATCATT
>DASVYI010000351.1:0-9343 GCA_036392275.1 Nitrosospira sp.
AAAACGGAAATACATTCCGGAAATTACATTCCCTTTGGTTCTATCATGCGGTGGGCTACCGGTCGCAGCGTTTATTCGATCGCAGCAGGTATACCGCGGTGGGCAAGACGTTCCTCATCATTATGGTCTTCATCCTGTTGCCCAATACCCCAGCCGTGACCGCAGCACCGCCCTTCACTGTTTTTTTCAGTGATCCCCGAGGCATGACGGCCACCACGGTAAGCGCCGCCAAAGCGGCATAATACGGGTGGCGGGTTAAAAATTTGAATGTATGACTACGTGGGAACGCGTGCGTGTCATTTGCCTGCCGACGGTTATCGTCATGGGTAAACATAAGCCGGTAGTTTTCGCGGCTGGCGCTCATCCGTTCCAGGATGGCCTTTCGTTCGTCCTCGAGGGCGCTACTCATACACATCCTTCATCAGTTTCACATCCTGCTGCAATTCGCTGCGCAGGGTGTCGAAAGCTGAAGCAGAGTCCGTCCGGCCTGGACTGGCAATGAAGGCCCCAAAGGCTATCAAGGCATAAAATCCCGCAACGCCCCATGCGGAAGTGACGCGGTAAGGCGTATCCCAGCAGGTTACAATAATGGCCGCCCCCAAAAAAATCAGACTCAAGATGGCAAAGAGCGCGACCACCAAGGCACCGATCACCCGTCTCATAAAGTACTGGCTCTGAATCTCCGCGGATACTTTCAATAACGCCAGGTAATCATCCACACGTTCCAAAGCAATCGCGGCGAGTTGTCTGGCTTTTTTGATGGTCTCGAACATGGCGTTGTCTCGGCTATTTGCTGGGGCGGGTGGAATCGTTAACGGCGCGTCACGAGCAAGCCGATCAGAAAGCCGATCGCGGCGGCGTAGCCCACCGATTGCAGCGGATGTTCCCTTACGCACTCTCGGGAACATTCAATGCCATGGTCGAATTGCTGGCGGGCATTGTCCGCAGCGCTTCTGGCCGATTCCCTGGCCTCAGCCACTTTCGCCAGCAATTTTTCCTTGGCATCCTCCAGGTCGACATCCGACAACGTGGGGATGCGTGCGATCAGGTCTTCCAGATCGGCCTTGAGGTTGGCCAGCTCTTCACTTGCTACTGCGCCCACGTGCTTTCCGGCAGATTTCGCGGCTTCGCCCACGCGATGTGCGGCTGTGCCGGCGTGACGCGCCATATTTTCCGCGGCTGCCTGCGCATCACTTGTTTCGTTCGTGGAAGTATCTTTTTGCATGACGAGATCTCCTTTTATCTGTAATCGATTTAAAAATCCGGTTGAACTGGAGGTTCCTATAACTGCTGGATATATCAAAACCTGGCAGCCTGTCGGACTTAAAGAATTGAAGCGAAAAAGTGGCTGGAAGTAAACTGGTCGGGGACAGATTTTGCCGATTTTGCAGGCCAACGGTTGTTCTATTGGTCAAAAAAAGCGGCGAAACATGGACCGGCCAGACACTTTTGCAGCCGATTTCCTTTAAGTGCGACAGGCTGCTAGCCTCAGCCTCATCCCAGTCTCCCGCAAATGTCCCACTATGGTATGTGCGTTGACACACATAGATAAAATTACCGGCTTCATCTTTCTTGAAGCGGGTTTATTCCGCGCATGCGAAAGTAACCTGAACAGGGCCGGATGGAATCCGCGAGCGGGATAGCGCGTTCAATTGAGCGGCGCAAGGCAAAAATGATATAATTACCCGCTAACCTGGTCTTAACTGGTGGTTTCGTAGTAACTTCCTGAAGCTGTTCTTCCATCTTGCGGGAGCACAGGGAATACACGAGGGAGGCGCCGGGTCAGTTTATTTCGCATATCCGCTCGTTCCACAAAGGGTGCTCTCGAAAGAGGGCGATTATGGCGGATAGAGGCTCAACCCTAAAGGAGAAATTTCATGTCGGTCACCATGCGGCAAATGCTGGAAGCGGGCGTTCATTTCGGACATCAGACCCGTTTCTGGAATCCAAGAATGGCTCAATATATTTTTGGCCATCGTAACAAGATACACATCATCAATCTGGAAAAAACCCTGGGGATGTATCAGGACGCGATGAAGTATGTGCGTCAATTATCGGCCAACAAGGGTACCATCCTATTCGTCGGCACCAAGCGTCAGGCTCGCGACATCGTGCGGGAGGAGGCCATACGCTGTGGTTCACCTTACGTCGACCAGCGCTGGCTCGGCGGAATGCTGACCAATTTCAAGACGATAAAGCAGTCCGTCAAGCGCCTCCACGACATGGAAACCATGATGGTGGACGGCACGCTCGACAAGCTTTCCAAGAAAGAAGCGCTGGATACCCAGCGCGAATTGGAAAAACTCAACCGCAGTCTGGGAGGCATCAAGGACATGAAGGGCCTTCCCGATGCGATGTTCGTGATCGATGTCGGCTATCAAAAAGGCGCGATCACCGAAGCCAGAAAGCTCGGCATTCCGATAGTCGGCGTGGTGGATACCAACCACAGTCCCGAGGGTGTGGATTATGTGATTCCCGGCAACGACGATTCCAGTCAGGCGATACGCCTCTATGCACGGGGCGTTGCCGATGCCATTCTGGAAGGCCGCCACCAGAGCATGCAGGAAATCATAAAAAATGAATTTGACGAAGTGGATGAGGCGGCGGCAACGGAAGAGTGACCGGGCCAACTCTGGCACCACCTGTCTACAATCAACCTGTCTACGATCAAAATACCTGGAGCAAGTATGGCGGAAATCACCGCACAAATGGTGAAGGAATTGCGCGACCTGACCGGTCTGGGCATGATGGAATGCAAAAAGGCGTTAACCGAAACCAGTGGCGATATGAAAGCGGCGGAAGACCTGCTGCGGATAAAAAGCGGCGCCAAGGCGAGCAAGGCGGCGGGACGCACCGCGGCGGAAGGCATGGTCGGAGCTTATATCGCGCCTGATCGCAAGCATGGTGCGCTGGTCGAAGTCAACTGTGAAACGGATTTCGTGGCCCGGAACGAGGACTTTATCAATTTCGTAAATAGTCTGGCCCGGATGCTGGCTGCGGCAGATCTGGCGGATGTCGAGGCACTGGGAGCCGCCGCATTGCCAAGCGGCGAAAATGTGGAAGAGTTTCGTAAAGCGCTGGTCATGAAGCTGGGTGAAAATATCAGTATTCGACGCTTCACACACTACGCCGCGCAAGGATGCCTGGCTTCTTATCTGCATGGTGCGAAAATTGGCGTAATGATCGATTATACGGGTGGCGACGAGACGCTGGGCAAGGATCTGGCGATGCACATCGCAGCCAGCAAACCGATCTGCGTTTCCGGCGGGCAAGTATCATCCGAACTGCTGTCGCGCGAACGGGCGATTTATACTGCTCAGGCAGCGGAAAGTGGAAAGCCTGCAGATATCGTCGCAAAAATGGTCGATGGCCGTATTGCCAAATATCTGGCGGAGGTCACACTGCTCGGTCAACCTTTCGTCAAGAACCCCGATCAGACCGTGGAAAAATTGCTCGCGTCAAAGTCAGCGAAAGTGAATGGCTTTACGTTATATGTCGTGGGGGAAGGTATCGAGAAGAAAACTGATGATTTTGCCGCCGAAGTAATGGCCCAGGTGAACCAGGCAAAAGAAGACAAAGCGCAGCCCAAGTAGCTTCATGACGACCGCGGCTTATAAGCGTATCCTGCTGAAGCTCTCCGGCGAAGCCCTCATGGGCGATGATAGCTATGGCATCAACCGTGCAGTGGTTGAGCGCATCGTCGCAGAAATTGCAGAAGTAAACCGGCTGGGCGTTCAGGTAGCCGTGGTAATCGGCGGCGGCAACATTTTTCGTGGAATGACTTCCGCAGAAGTCGGGATGGATCGCGCCACTGCCGATTACATGGGGATGCTGGCTACGGTGATGAACGCCCTGGCGCTGCAGGATGCCATGCGCCGCGGCGGGCTTGTAAGCCGGGTACAGTCGGCACTTAGAATCGACCAGGTGGTGGAACCTTACATCCGGGGTAAAGCCATACGCTATCTCGAAGCAGGCAAGATCGTCATCTTTGCTGCCGGCACGGGCAATCCCTTCTTTACCACGGATACGGCGGCTGCCTTGCGCGGGATGGAGATGAACGTGGACATCGTTCTCAAGGCCACAAAGGTTGATGGAGTATACAACTGCGATCCCAAGAAAAATGCTAACGCCGTACGCTACCAAAAATTGTCGTTCGATACGGCGATTTCAGAAAATCTCCAGGTGATGGATGCAACGGCGCTGACGTTGTGCCGCGACCAGAAACTGCCGCTCAATGTATTCAGCATCTTCCGTGCCGGCGCGCTGAAGCGGGTTGTAATGGGCGAGGATGAAGGAACCCTGGTAGAGGTTTGAATCCGTAATTTCATAATACATATCCAGTGCAGGCCTGATCAATATTCAAGAGCACTCCATTCCCGATTTCCACTCATTGACATATCATGATCGCTGATATCAAAAAATCCGCTGAACAAAAAATGCAGAAGAGCCTGGAGGCGCTAAAGCTCGATCTGGGCAAGGTGCGCACCGGCCGGGCTCATACCGGTCTGCTGGATCATATTACGGTCGATTATTACGGCGCACCCACGGTTATCAATCAGGTCGCCAATGTCAGCCTTGCGGACGCGCGGACCATCACGGTTGCGCCGTGGGAAAAGAAGATGCTGAGCGCAATCGAAAAGGCCATTCGAAATTCCGACCTGGGGCTCAATCCCGTCACCGTGGGTGAACTCATCCGGGTTCCGATGCCGCCATTGACCGAGGAGCGCCGCCGTGATCTCACCCGGATCGTGAAGCATGAGGCCGAGGCCGCACGGGTGGCGATGCGAAACATACGCCGCGATGCCAACGCTCATTTGAAGGAATTGCTCAAAGAGAAGGAAATCGCCGAGGATGAGGAACGCCGGGGACAGGAAGAAATCCAGAAACTCACAGACCGCTATATTGCGGACATCGAGAAAGTCCTGCAGGTAAAAGAAGCCGAACTGATGGCAATATAAAGTAAAGAAGGGAAAACAGAAACACGAGAGCGAGAAAAATTGTTCGGATTTTGTGGGGACCTCAACCCGGCAGGTCTTTGGCCTGTCTTTGGCTCAACTGGTTTCTCCTGGCCGGGTGACCAGCCTTAATCGATGTGATCAACCATGCTCAATCGCGCTAATGCTTTCCAACACCAGTTCAACCCGCGAAATACCTGAGGCCAGCCTGATTCCGCGCCATATTGCCATCATCATGGATGGCAATGGGCGATGGGCAAAGAAAAGATTCCTGCCGAGAGTGGCCGGCCATAAACGCGGAGTGGAAACAGTTCGCACTGCTATCAGGGCCTGTGTCGATCGCGGGGTGGAATACCTTACCCTGTTTGCCTTCAGCAGCGAGAATTGGCGCAGGCCGACGGATGAAGTCGCGTTCCTGATGCAATTGTTCATAAATGTGCTGGAGCAGGAGGTCAGCAAACTCCACGAGAACGGGATTCGTTTCAAAGTCATTGGAGATCTGTCGAAATTCGAGCCAAGGATAGTCGA
Source organism: Nitrosospira sp. (assembly GCA_036392275.1). Taxonomy (GTDB): domain Bacteria; phylum Pseudomonadota; class Gammaproteobacteria; order Burkholderiales; family Nitrosomonadaceae; genus Nitrosospira. Next base: position 5,484 of record DASVYI010000351.1, read on the forward strand.
ATTCGTTCGCAATGGTGAAGCGCTCACAGCGGACAATGAACGCTTCACTCTCACCATTGCCGCGAATTACGGCGGCCGCTGGGACATGATGCAGGCAGTTCGCAAGATGCTGGCGCAACAGCCACAATTGGCAGCCGGTTTTGATGAACAGGATCTGATGCCGCATTTTGCGTTGAACTATGCGCCCGAACCCGACCTTTTCATTCGCACTGGCGGTGAAAAGCGCATCAGTAATTTTCTGTTATGGCAGCTGGCTTATACCGAACTTTATTTCACCGACACCCTTTGGCCGGATTTTGACGCGCATGCGTTAGACCTCGCCATTCAGTCTTATCAGCAGCGCGAGCGCCGTTTTGGACGAACCAGCGAGCAGCTTCAGATAACGCCCTCCATCCGTGGGGGAAGGGAAGCTGCGGTCCAGAGAACGGCATAATTTCCGTGCTCCCCGGTTTGATCAGACCCTTTTTTCGACCCCGCACAGTCATTCCTGGTCATGCTTAAAGCCAGAATCCTTACCGCCGCAGCCTTGTTATGCCTGTTTTTGATGGCATTGCTCTACTTGCCAGCCGTCTTCTGGATGATATTGCTGCTTGCGTTGACGGTAACGGGTTCATGGGAATGGGGCAAGCTTGCAAAGTTTTCCGTTGCCCAGTCCATTGTCTATCTGTTGCTTACAACAATGCTGGCCGGAGAACTGCTGTATGTATTGAGCCGCGCCGTCGTGGCCGATCCGTATACCACGTCATTTCTGAGTTTTTATGTCGCATCGCTGATATTCTGGACGGTGGTCGTTCCTTACCTGCTGAAATCCCGGTATCCGATCAGAAATCCGCTTTTGCTGGCTTTGGCCGGCTGGCTGGTGCTGCTGCCGACCAGCTTCGCCTTATATCAGTTGCGAGCCATCGATCCGCTGCTCCTGCTGGGATTCATGGCCGCGATCTGGATATCCGATACGGCGGCATATTTTGCCGGGCGTGCTCTGGGAAAACACAAGCTTGCGCCCAGTATCAGTCCGGGCAAGACCTGGGAAGGCGTCGCGGGCGCGCTGGTGGCGGTTTTCATTTATGCGCTGATATGGACCTATGTCGCCGGGGATGAATCACACTTCAAGTTTCTGATGCCTCTATTACTCGTACTCGCCATAATGGGCATCGTTGGTGACCTGTTCGAGTCTCTGATGAAACGTCATGCGGGCCTCAAAGACAGCGGTAATATTTTGCCGGGTCACGGTGGTATACTTGATCGTATCGATGCGCTGACTTCAACATTGCCCATCGCTGTTCTACCACTTTTATTTTTACAATCCGAACTATGACAGCCGTCCGTCACCTCACTATTCTCGGCTCTACCGGGAGCATCGGCGTAAATACCCTGGACGTGGTTGCGCGTCATCCTGACCGGTTTTCCGTCACTGCGCTGGCTGCAAATACGAATGCAAAAAAAATGCTGGAACAATGTCGCCGCTTCCAGCCACGTTATGCAGTGTTACTGGATGAAGCGAGTGCAGAATGGCTGGCGGCGGAGATCAGCGCCGCGGGGCTTGAAACCGAAGTGCTCCGGGGCGTCGAGTCGCTCGAAAAAGTGGCATCGCTGCCGGACGTGGATATCGTCATGGCAGCGATCGTCGGCGCCGCCGGAATACGCCCGACATTTGCCGCCGCTCGCGCGAGCAAGCTCGTATTGCTTGCGAACAAGGAAACCATGGTGATGGCCGGACGTATTTTCATGGATGTGGTCAAGGAAAACGGCGCCACCCTTTTACCGATCGACAGCGAACATAACGCCATCTTTCAGTCACTGCCGCATCATTTCAAGGGTGATTTGCGCGGAGCCGGGGTCCGCCGCATTCTTCTGACTGCCTCAGGCGGGCCATTCCGCCAGACATCGCTCGCTTTGCTGGAACATGTGACGCCGGGTCAGGCCTGCGCTCATCCCAACTGGGTGATGGGACAAAAAATTTCGGTTGATTCCGCCACGATGATGAACAAGGGACTGGAAGTCATTGAAGCAAGATGGCTTTTCGAAGCTCCGCCCGAACAAATTCAGGTAGTGATCCATCCCCAGAGCATCATTCACTCCATGGTCGAATACGTGGATGGGTCCGTGCTGGCGCAACTCGGCAACCCTGACATGCGTACACCCATTGCTCACGCTTTGGGTTTTCCGGAGCGAATCGAAACCGGTGTAACACCCCTGGATATGTTCAAGGTAGCCCGCCTGGATTTCGAAGAACCTGATTTCAAACGTTTTCCCTGTCTCAAGCTTGCGTATCAGGCACTGACGGCCGGAGGGAGCGCGCCAGCAGTACTGAACGCCGCCAACGAAGTCGCAGTGGAATCGTTCCTTAAATCCCGCATGCCGTTTACAGCGATTCCGGCCATGATCGAAGACGTCATGCAAACAGTCGGGCATCAGGATATCGCTACGCTTAACGACGTGCTGGCGGCGGACAGGATCGCGCGTGAAGCAGCGCACGAATGGCTGGCATGCCTGGCATAAGGTGTCCAAACCATTGGCGTTCCGGAAGGATCAACTCGTCACCTGCCGCCCGTCTTCGTACAATCCTCGTGGTGCTTGCCAGCCCACGCATCGGGGTGAGCCTGGAAACAGAATTTCCCTGAAGCTTGCTGAATCCGAAACACTAGGACTAAGGAACCTTCTGTTCCGAGCAGTTATGCCAGACAGGTACCGCATTCTACCCGCAGTCTGCCTGATGCTTTCCTATCGTATCCGATCCTGTCGTATCCATCTCATGTTACGGAAGATCCAGATCAGCCTTCCATCCAAAGCCTGCCGGACCCGGTTCCACCACGAGTACGCACTGGTATGACATTCATTTCTACCATCATTGCTTTCATCGTGGCTCTGGGGGTACTGATCCTGTTCCACGAGTTTGGCCATTACCTGATAGCCCGATGGAGCGGGGTAAAGGTGCTGCGTTTTTCGATCGGTTTTGGTCAGCCTTTATTGACCCGCCGCCTGGGAAAGGATCAGACTGAATGGGTGGTGGCTGTTTTTCCGCTTGGCGGCTATGTCAAGATGCTGGATGAGCATGAGGGCCATGTCGAGCCGCAGGATCTGGCGCGAGCATTCAACCGCAAGCCGGTTGGTCACCGGTTCGCCATTGTTGTGGCAGGACCGATCGCCAATTTTTTGCTGGCGATCCTGCTGTACTGGTTTTTATTCATGCTCGGTGTCAGCGGTATAAAACCGGTTCTGGGCCCGGTGAAACCCGTGACGCCCGCGGCGTTCGCGGGTTTCGAGGCGGGGGAAACGATTCTGAAAATCGGAACCGAACCGGTCGCAACCTGGCAGGACGCGCGCTGGCTGCTGCTATCAAAAGCGGCAGAGAGGTCTTCCTCGGTGAACGTGGAAATCCGGGATGCAAGCGGCGCAACCGTCATGCGGCGGCTGGATTTGAGCCATGTCGGCGCGGATGATCTGGAAGGCGATTTCCTGAAGAAGATCGGTCTGACTCCCTATCAGCCGGCGATCAAGCCGGTCATTTCCCAGGTAACCCCGGGCGGCGCCGGCAGCCGCGCCGGCTTGCTGTCCGGCGACGAGGTTCTCGCTGTCAACGGCAAGAAAATCGGATTCTGGGAGGATCTGGTACAGGAGATAAGGGAAAGCCCGGGAAAGAAAATGTCGCTGGAAATCCTGCGCGATGGCAAGACCGTTGGCGTGGATGTCATTCCTGACGCAGTTACGGAAGACGGGATAAAAATTGGAAAAGTCGGTATCGGCCCGCAGATCGACCATGACGAGCTGCAGAAACTGCTGACGGAAGTCAGATATCCCGCCGGCCCAGCCATGATCAAGGCGATAAGTAAAACCTGGGAAACATCGGTGTTCACGTTGCA
>DASVYI010000352.1:0-5926 GCA_036392275.1 Nitrosospira sp.
CCTCAGCTACGCGGAGAATTTCATGCATATGATGTTCGCCACGCCTGCCGAGGAATATAAAATCAATCCGGTGCTGGCGCGGGCGCTGGACCGCATTCTGATTCTGCATGCCGATCACGAGCAGAATGCTTCGACTTCGACCGTGCGTCTCGCCGGCTCCAGCGGCGCCAATCCTTTTGCCTGCATTTCCGCAGGCATTGCCTGCCTCTGGGGGCCCGCGCATGGCGGAGCAAACGAAGCCTGCCTGAACATGCTCGAAGAAATCGGTGACGAATCACGCATTGGCGAATATATTGCCCGCGCGAAAGACAAAAACGATCCTTTCAGGCTGGTTGGATTTGGTCACCGGGTATACAAGAATTTCGATCCGCGCGCGAAACTGATGCGTGAAACATGCCACGAGGTGTTGAATGAACTCGGGCTGCATGACGATCGATTGTTCAAGCTGGCGCTCAAGCTGGAGAAGATCGCCTTGGAGGATGAATATTTCATTTCCCGGAAGCTCTACCCCAATGTCGACTTCTATTCGGGCATCGTGCAACGCGCACTGGGGATTCCCGCCTCGATGTTCACCGCCATATTTACCATGGCACGCACGGTTGGCTGGATTGCGCAGTGGAATGAAATGATTTCCGATCCCGAATACAAGATAGGACGCCCGCGTCAGCTTTACACGGGCGCCGCCACGCGTGATGTGGCGCCGATCACGTCACGCGCCTGAACAGCCCCATCAAACGATGAGGTCTTTGGCCATGATGAAGCAGTTGTAACAGACTTATATGGACTTCGACGACTCTCTGCTTTCCGGAGCGAATGCGCCTTTCATCGAGGGGCTTTATGAAGCGTATCGGCGGAACCCTGATTCGGTTCCGCCGGAATGGCATGAATACTTCGATCAATTGCAACGGACGGAGGCACCGGCCCGTCCGGCCGGCCCGGTTTTGCCGGGCATGCCGCTGCAGCCAGCGATCCGCGGATCAACACAGGATGAGCTGGCGCTGGCCGTCGAGCGCAAGCAGATAACGGTATTGCAACTGATCAACGCGTACCGCTTTCTCGGCGTGCGCCATGCCGATCTGGACCCGCTCAAGCACCAGGAAAAACCCCACGTCCCGGAACTCGATCCCGGATACTACGGCTTGACCGAAGAGGACATGAACACCGTTTTCGGTACCGGGTCACTGGTAGGGCCGCCGCGCGCGCCGCTCGAAGAAATTTTGCGAACGCTTCGGCAAACCTACTGCGGCAGTATCGGAGTCGAGTATATGTATATTACCGATACCGAGCAAAAACGCTGGATACAAAACCGCATCGAGGGTCCACGTGCACAGCCTGATTACTCCGCTGAATATAAGAGACATATTCTTGAACGCCTCAACGCGGCGGAGGGATTGGAAAAATATCTCCATACGCGCTATGTCGGGCAGAAGCGTTTTTCCGGCGAAGGCGGCGAAAGTCTGATTCCCCTGCTGGACAACCTGTTGCAACGCGCGGGCCGGATGGGCGTGCAGCAACTGATTATCGGCATGGCCCATCGGGGGCGGCTCAATGTGCTAGTCAACACCCTCGGCAAGATACCCGCCGATCTGTTCCAGGAATTCGAGGGCACACAAGCGCAGGAGTTGACGGAGGGCGACGTCAAATACCACCAGGGCTTTTCTTCGGCGGTATCCACTCCCGGCGGCGTGATGCGGCTTTCGCTGGCATTCAATCCATCACATCTGGAAATCGTGAACCCGGTGGTGCAAGGCTCTGCGCGCGCGCGCCAGCACCGCCTGAAGGACAGGGATGGCGACCGGGTATTGTCCGTGCTGTTGCATGGAGACGCTGCCTTTTCCGCGCAGGGTGTGGTAATGGAAACCCTGAACCTTTCGCAGACGCGCGGCTTCGGCACGGGCGGCACGGTGCACATCATCATTAACAATCAGATCGGTTTCACCACTTCCGATCCGCGCGACGCGCGCTCCACACTCTATTGCACCGACGTGTCGAAAATGATCGAGGCGCCGATCCTTCATGTCAACGGCGACGATCCCGAAGCGGTCGTCATGGCAACCGAAATCGCGCTCGATTTCCGCATGACGTTCCACAAGGATGTGGTCGTGGATATGGTCTGTTTCCGTACTCTCGGCCACAACGAGCAGGATGAGCCGATGGTGACTCAGCCGCTGATGTATAAAATCATTTCCCGGCATCCCGGCACACGCAAGCTTTATGCCGATAAATTGGAAAGCCAGGGCGTCATCGGCGCCGGCCAGGCCGATCTCATGGTAAAAGCATACCGCGATGATATGGACGCGGGCCGCAACCCCAACAAGACCATCGTTTACGGCTATAAAGCGCCGGATGCAGTGGACTGGTCGCCCTATCTGAAAGGGGTCAGGTGGAATGTTGCAACCGACACGGGTCTGCCGCTGGCCGACTTGAAGAATCTGGCCGGACGCCTGACCGATATTCCGGACAAATTCAAGCTGCACCCGCGTGTGGAGAAGATTATTGCCGACCGCCGCTCGATGGGTGAAGGAAAGCTGCCGCTGGACTGGGGAATGGCGGAAAACCTGGCCTATGCGGCGCTCCTGCAGGACGGGTATGGCATCAGGATTTCAGGACAGGACTCCGGGCGCGGGACGTTTTTTCACCGCCATGCCGTATTGCACGACCAGAACCGGGAACGATGGAATGAGGGCGCGTACATTCCTCTGCGCCATATCGCGCCGGAGCAGCCGGATTTCACCATAATCGATTCGGTATTGTCGGAGGAAGCCGTACTTGGTTTTGAATACGGCTATGCCACCGCGGAGCCGGAGGAACTGGTGGTATGGGAAGCGCAGTTTGGCGATTTTGCCAATGGGGCGCAGGTCGTGATAGACCAGTTCATCGCATCCGGCGAGGCCAAATGGGGGCGATTGTGCGGCCTGGTCATGATGCTGCCGCACGGTTACGAGGGCCAGGGGCCAGAGCATTCCTCGGCACGCCTTGAGCGTTATCTGCAGTTATGCGCGGAATATAATATCCAGGTTTGCGTTCCGTCCACGCCCGCACAGATGTTTCATGTGCTGCGCCGGCAGATGATCCGTCCGCTGCGCAAACCGCTTATCCTCATGAGCCCAAAAAGTCTGCTGCGTCACAAGGAATCGGTATCCAGCCTGACGGAGCTCGCCGACGGCAGGTTCCAGCCCATCATTCCCGAGACTGAAAAGCTTGATCCCCAAAATGTCCGGCGCATGATCGCCTGCTGCGGCAAGGTTTATTATGATCTGTCGGCTTATCGGCGCGAACATAAAATCGAAGATGTCGCGATCATCCGGATCGAGCAGTTGTACCCCTTCCCGCATGATGATTTCCAGGTTGAGGTCGAGCGCTACCCGCGAGCCAGAGACATACTTTGGTGCCAGGAAGAGCCCGGCAATCAGGGAGCCTGGCACCGCATCCAGCACTATCTGTTACGGCACAAGCGGCCGGACCAGGTCCTGGGATATGCATTGCGGTCATCATCCGCGTCCCCGGCGGTGGGATATCACGCCAAACACACTCTTCAGCAGAAAGAATTGGTCGCGGCAGCGTTCCGCGAGAAAATTTGAGAGGGGTCCCCACATGCTCGTCGAAATAAAAATTCCCCAGCTATCCGAATCAATCGCGGAGGCTACCCTGCTCTCCTGGAAAAAAAAGGAGGGTGAAAAGGTCGATCGTGACGAAAACCTGATCGATATCGAAACCGATAAAGTCGTGCTGGAGCTGCCCGCACCTGCTTCAGGCGTGCTGAAGAACATCACCAAGGGCGATGGCGCGACGGTAACGAGTGGTGAGACCATTGGCTCCATCGATACCGAAGGCGCAGCGGCAGTCAGAGCACCCCGCGCGGAGGCGGTCCCGGTCCCACCCGCCGCTGCTACCGTAGAGCCTATACAAAAACCTGCGGCGGAACCAGAATCCCCGGAGCCCGGGGCGCCCCCTGTAGCAGGCGTATCGACGGCAGCAATGATGCCAGCCGCCCGCAGCGCAGCAGCAAAAGCAAACCTCGAGGCAGGGGAAATCGGCTCGATCAAAGGAACAGGCCGCGGCGGCCGGATAACCAAAGAAGACGTATCCATCCATGTGGAACATAAAGCCGCGCCCGCGCCCTCCACGCCGCCCGCACTCCCTCCCCAGGTCCCGGTTGAGCCGGTTTCCCCGCCGGCACGTGCGGGTGACCGGTCTGAACGGCGGGTTCGCATGTCGCGGCTGCGGGCACGCATCGCCGAGCGGCTGGTGCAGTCGCAATCGACCGCGGCAATACTCACCACCTTTAACGAAGTCAACATGCAGGCCATCATGGATTTGCGCGGGCGCTATAAAGACAAATTCGAGAAGGAGCATGGTGTCAAGCTTGGTCTCATGTCATTTTTTATCAAGGCGGCGGTCGCGGCACTCAAAAAATTTCCCATTGTCAACGCATCGGTGGAAGGTGATGACATCGTCCACCATGATTACTATGACATCGGAATTGCTGTGAGCAGTCCGCGCGGGCTGGTCGTTCCCATTCTGCGCAATGCAGAATCCTTGTCACAGGCTGACATCGAAAAGAAAATCGCCGACTTCGGCAGGCGCGCCCAGGACGGCAAACTCACCATCGAGGAATTAACGGGAGGAACATTTTCGATTACCAATGGCGGCGTGTTTGGCTCCATGCTTTCCACCCCCATCATCAACCCGCCGCAAAGCGCCATTCTGGGCATACACGCCACTAGGGACCGCCCGGTGGCCGAGAATGGCCAGGTCGTGATACGCCCGATGTGCTACCTCGCTTTGTCGTATGATCACCGCATCATCGACGGGCGCGAAGCCGTACTTTCCTTGGTGGCGATGAAAGAAGCGCTGGAATACCCGATGAGCCCGCTACTGGAAGGCTGAAAACATCATGTGCTATTTATCCAGCGAGAAATACCACGAGTCTTGTCATTCCGGGCTTGACCCGGAATCCAGTTCCAAGTCGGCAATGGCGGACTCTGAACGCCACTGACATCGATTTCTGCTGGTATGATCTTTGTATTTTTATTTCCAAAATCAATAACTTCGCTTTCACATTTTTCATAATAGACAACAATGTCACAATCCTTTGATGTAGCGGTGATAGGCGCCGGTCCCGGCGGTTACGTGGCGGCGATCCGCTGCGCCCAACTGGGACTCAATACCGTCTGTATAGACGAGTGGAAGAATTCTCAGGGCAAACCCAGCCTGGGCGGAACCTGTCTGAATGTCGGATGCATACCATCGAAGGCGCTGCTGGAGTCGTCGGAGAATTTTGAGCGTGCCGCCCATAAGTTCGCGGCTCACGGCATCACGGTGGACGGGCTGTCGATGAATGTTCCCGCGATGATATCGCGCAAGGACAAGATCGTCTCCAACTTCACCGGCGGAGTCGCCATGCTGTTCAGGAAAAACAAGGTGACCTCCATGCATGGACGCGCAACACTGCTCGAGGGTGTAAAAAGCGAGACTGACGCGAAGAACATTCTCTGGCGGATCGAAGTGAAAGATGGAGATAAGGCGGAGACCATCCAGGCCAAACACGTCATCATTGCTACCGGCTCATCGCCGCGCACATTGCCTTTTGCGCCCGTGGACAACCAGCGAATACTGGACAATACCGGCGCGCTGGCGCTGACGGAAACGCCCAAACGTCTGGGTGTGATCGGCGGCGGGGTGATCGGCCTGGAAATGGGCAGCCTGTGGCGCAGGCTCGGTGCGGAAGTCACCATTCTGGAAGCGCTTCCCCAGTTTCTGATGGCAGCCGACGAGCAGGTGGCGAAAGAAGCGCGGAAGCTCTTCACACGGGAATCGGGACTGGCGATAAAGACCGGCATCCAGATAAGCGGCATCGAGACCAGTGGAGAACATATCACGGTCGAGTATACCGATGCTGCGGACGCCGGGGGAAGCGCCCAAA
>DASVYI010000353.1:0-3898 GCA_036392275.1 Nitrosospira sp.
CCAGTCGTAGCGCCATTTCACGATGGGCGGCAAAGACATGAGGATGGATTCCGTACGGCCGCCGGATTGCAACCCGAACAGGGTACCGCGGTCCCACACCAGGTTGAACTCTACATAGCGGCCACGGCGGTAGGCCTGGAAGTCGCGTTCGCGCTCGCCGTAGGGAGTATTCAGCCGCACCTCCAGGATCGGTACATAGGCAGATAGAAAGTGATCGCCAACGCTCTTGGTGAGGTTGAAGCAGGTGTCGAAATCCGGCTTGCTCAAATCATCAAAGAAAATGCCGCCGACCCCGCGCGGCTCCTTGCGATGCTTGAGATAGAAATATTCGTCGCACCATTTCTTGAATTTGGGATGATAGCTGTCGCCGAATGGCTGCAACGCATTTTTACAGGTTTGATGGAAGTGAATCGCGTCTTCCTCAAATCCATAATAAGGGGTCAGGTCCATGCCGCCGCCAAACCACCATACCGGCTCGGCGCCTTCCTTGCGCGCTTCCAGATAGCGCACATTCAAATGCACGGTAGGGGCGTAGGGATTGCGGGGATGCAGCACGAGCGAAACGCCCATGGCCTCGAACGCGCGGCCCGATAATTCCGGCCGGGCAGCCGTCGCTGAGGCGGGCAGGCCGCCGCCGAACACATGCGAATAGTTGACTCCTCCGCGTTCAAGGACATTTCCGTCCTCCAGCACGCAACTCAATCCGCCGCCGCCCTCGGGCCGCTCCCATTTATCGCGGCGAAAAAACTTCCCGTCCACATCCTGCAGGCAGTCGACGATGCGCTGCTGCAGTCCCATGAAAAATTCCCTGGCTTGTTGTGCGGTATCCATGCAATTGTTCTCCGTCCGCCCGTGAATGCACCGTTATTTTCCGTGAAGCGCTATTTTCTGTGGTTGATGGCGCGGTGCCCGATATCGTGCCGCATCTGGCAGCCGTCGAAATGTATCTGTTCGGCGATATCGTAGGCACGGCGCTGGGCCATTTTCACACTGTCACCCAGAGCTGTCACGCACAGCACCCGCCCGCCGGCTGTAATGATTTCCTTGCCGTCTTCGCCACCGGCGGCCGTTCCGGCATGGAACACGTAATAATCTTTTTCCTTCGCCGGCATGGAGGGCAGGTCGCTCAAGCCGTGAACCATGTCTCCCTTGCGGGGCGTCTGGGGATAGCCGTGCGCCGCCATGACCACAGCCAGGGCGGTGCGGCGATCCCATTCAGCCTCCACCTTGTCGAGAGTTCCATTCAGCGCATGCTCCACCAGTGAAACGAAATTGCTTTTCAGACGCATCATGATGGCTTCCGTTTCCGGGTCTCCCATGCGGCAATTGAATTCGAGCACCTTGATGCCGCCTTCGGGGGTGACCATCAACCCTGCATAGAGAAAACCGGTGTAGTTTTCGCCTTCCTGCTCCATGCCGTTGATCGCCGGGTGGATGACCTCCCGCATGATGCGGGCGTGCAGGGTTGGGGTAACGATCGGGGCGGGCGAATAAGCGCCCATCCCGCCTGTGTTGGGTCCGGTGTCGCCCGCCTTGAGCCGCTTGTGGTCCTGGCTGGTGGCAAGCGGCAAAACATGGCGGCCATCGGCCATGACAATAAAGCTGACTTCCTCGCCTTCAAGAAATTCCTCGATGATCACCCGGCCTCCGGCGTCGCCAAGCTGATGACTTACCAGCATTGCATCCACGGCGGCATGGGCTTCTTCCAGTGTCGTCGCAACGATCACGCCTTTTCCAGCGGCGAGACCGTCGGCCTTGATGACGATGGGTGCGCCTTTCTCGTCGAGATAACGATGCGCCGCATCGGCGGAGCTGAAACTGGCATACGCGGCGGTGGGAATGCCATGGCGCTGCATGAACGCCTTGGAAAAATCCTTGGAGGCTTCCAGTTGAGCCGCCTGCTTCGTCGGACCGAAAATTTTCAGTCCATCGGCCCGGAATGCATCCACGATGCCCGCGGCCAGAGGCGCTTCAGGCCCGACGATCGTGAATGCAACGGATTCTTTTTTGGCAAATTCCAGTAATTCCGGAATAGCCGTGACGGGAACGTTCTCCAATCCGTCTTCCAGTGCTGTGCCTGCATTCCCCGGCGCGACAAAAATCTTGATGGGACGGGCAGTGCGCGAGGACTGGAGCAGTCTCCATGCCAACGCATGCTCCCTGCCGCCGCTGCCGATTACGAGTAATTTGATCAAAGCTCGATAACTACAAAAAAATGAAAGAGTCGATTGTCATTCCGGCGGTCAAGCTCATCGGGAGCCTCGCTTTCTCGGTGCTCTCTCTCAGTGCCCTCTTTCAGTGCCTGAAGTGCCGGATACCGGTAAAGAGCATCGCAACCCCTTGTTCGTCCGCCGCGGCAATGACCTCGTTGTCACGCACGCTGCCGCCCGGCTGAATGACCGCTTTTGCGCCTGCCTGAACGACCACGTCCAGCCCGTCGCGAAACGGGAAAAAGGCATCGGAGGCGACCACCGAGCCGGAAAGGTCGAGTCCCGCGTTCTGCGCCTTGATCGAAGCAATGCGGGCGCTGTCCACCCGGCTCATCTGTCCCGCGCCGACACCCAGTGTCTGGCCATTGGCGCAAAATACGATGGCGTTGGATTTGACGAACTTCGCCACCCGCCAGGCGAACAACAGATCGTTCAATTGCTGGGGTGTGGGTTGCACCCTGGTCACCATTTTGAGTTGCGCCGCGCTGACGTTGAGATCGTCGGGCGTTTGCACCAGCAGCCCGCCGCCCACGCGTTTGAAATCGTAGGTATTCCCTGTTTCCGGCAGTACGCCGGGTATGGTCAAAACGCGCACGTTGGCCTTGCGCGCGAGGATCTGTTGCGCCTCCGGGGTGAATTGCGGCGCGATGACCACTTCGACAAATTGCATGCTCACGGCCTCCGCCGCGGTTTCGTCCAGTGTGCGATTGAAGGCGATGATCCCGCCAAAGGCGGAAACCGGGTCGGTGGCAAAGGCCAACCGGTAGGCCGCGAGCGGCGTAGCTGCCACGGCCGCGCCGCAGGGATTGGCGTGCTTGATGATGACGCAGGCAGGCGCATCGAAGGTTTTGACACATTCCCACGCCGCATCCGCATCGGCGATATTGTTGTAAGACAACTCCTTGCCTTGCAATTGGGTATAGCTGGCGAGGCCGCCGGGGGCAGGTGTGAGGTCACGATAAAAGGCAGCGCGCTGATGCGGGTTTTCACCGTAACGCAAAGGCTGGACCATATCGAAACCGAGATTGAGGCGTTCCGGAAAAGCCTTGCGCTCTCCCGCTTCGCCATCCATCGACGTGAGGTAATTGCTGATGGCGCCGTCGTATGCGGCGGTATGCGAAAAAGCCTTGCACGCAAGCCGGAACCGGAACGCCTGCGTAACCGCGCCGCCGCCCGCTTTCATTTCTTCCAGTACGGGCGCGTAGTCCGCCGGATCGGTGACCACCGCCACACTCCCGTAATTCTTTGCTGCCGCCCGCACCATGGCCGGGCCGCCAATATCGATGTTTTCGATCGCCTCTTCCAGGCTGCAATCGGGGCGCGCCACCGCCTGGCGGAAGGGGTAAAGGTTCACCACCACCAGATCGATCGCCGGAATCGCGGTCCTGTCCATGGCCGCCATATGCTCGGGCAGATCCCTGCGCGCCAGTATGCCGGCGTGAATTTTGGGATGCAGGGTTTTTACCCGTCCGTCGAGCATTTCAGGAAAACCGGTGTAATCGCCCACTTCGGTAACGGCCAGTCCCGCGTCCGTCAACAGCTTGGCAGTCCCCCCAGTGGAGAGGATGGCCACGCCAAAACGGCTCAGCTCGCGTGCGAATTCAACAATGCCGGTCTTGTCGGAAACGCTGATGAGCGCCTGTTTGATATTCATAGGGGATTTCAGACTGAAATTGCAGCGGGGTGGT
>DASVYI010000354.1:0-4374 GCA_036392275.1 Nitrosospira sp.
CTTCCACCGCGCCCAGCAGCATGAATGACAGTGAGAAAGCTATCCATCCGATCAGCATCAGCGTCCCGCGGCCCAGGCTGTCCGCCAGTTGCCCGCCCCAGGTCGAGGTGGCCGACTTGCTCAGGTTCAATGCGGCCCACAGCAGCAACAATTCGACTACGCCGATACCCAATTGGTGCCCAAGCAGCAGAATAAAGGTTTCCGACGCGCGGGCGAATGTGAACAGCATCAGCACCAGAAGATAGCGGCGCATCGGCAAGGATAATACCGACCAGCGCAAGGGCGGCAGTGCGGTACGAGCATGATTCTGATCGGCGCCATGAACAACGCCGGGTTTATTTCCCCCGGGCTTCCCTTCTTTCACACCCACGCCCAGCAGCAGCACCGCGACAAAGCCGGGAACCGCCGACCACAGGATCACCTCGGTGAGATTCAACCCGGACCATGCCAGCACAGCCGCCGCAGCGAGACTTCCCGCCACCGCCCCGCCATTGTCCATCGCGCGGTGGAAGCCAAAGGCGTAGCCATGCATATGAGGCGGGGTCGCGTCCGCCACCAGCGCGTCGCGCGGTGCGCTGCGCAGCCCCTTGCCCACGCGATCGATGCTGCGCAGCACCAGAATCATTGGCCAGGAACCCGCCAGCCCCAGCAAGGGGCGCGCAATATTCGAAAGCGTGTAACCCGCGACCGCAAGGCTCTTGCGCCGCCCGCTCATGACATCCGAATGCCTGCCCGACCACAGCTTGAGCAGGCTTGCTATGGCATCGGCCACACCTTCGATAAACCCGAGCGCTACCGGCCCGGCAGCCAGCACTGTCGCCAGCAGTATCGGAATGAGCGGAACGACAATATCGGAGGCAAAATCGTTGAAGAAACTGACCAGCCCGAGAACGATGACGGTACGCGGCAGTTTTCTTGGGGCAGGGGGGCTATCGCCGGAGCCGGGTGCTTGGGCGGGTTTATCCATACCCGCATATTAGCGTAAAATGCGGTTATCGCCCTGGTAGCTCAGTGGATAGAGCAACCCCCTCCTAAGGGGTAGGTCACACGTTCGATTCGTGTTCAGGGCGCCAAATTTAACATTATTTGTAATGGTGTAGTTTGGGTTTGATCTGACAGTCAGTGTCTGATTAAGTGGACTGCGACATATACCCTGAAAGTCTCAATTTCCCGATATCTGCCATTCGAGTTTCAGCCGAATGCTATCGTTTATCGGGCATTTAAAGCGTTGCTTCGTCGCTCCCCTCGTACGAAAGCTGCTAAAGTTGTCTGATTGCCTGCGCAGCTTGAATGTACATATCTGTTCCAATTCAGGAGAACCAAGATGGTCAGCAAGAACACGATTTGTCTATGGTACGACGGCACCGCGTTGGACGCCGCGAAGTTCTACGCCGAGACGTTCCCGAACAGCGCGGTGGAGGCGGTCCATCGCGCGCCTGGCGACTATCCCGCGGGTAAGCAGGGCGATGTCTTGACGGTCGAGTTTACGGTAATGGGCATCCCTTGTCTCGGCCTGAACGGGGGCTCAGCGTTCAAGCACAACGAGGCCTTCTCATTCCAGGTTGCGACCGACGACCAGGCCGAAACGGACCGCTTATGGAACGCGATTGTCGGAAACGGCGGCCAAGAAAGTGCTTGCGGCTGGTGCAAGGACAAGTGGGGATTGTCGTGGCAGATCACGCCACGCGCCCTGACAGCCGCGATCGCCGATTCTGATCGAGCAGCGGCCAAGCGCGCGTTCGAAGCCATGATGGGAATGGGAAAGATCGACATAGCTGTGATCGAAGCGGCTCGACGTGGCTGACGCTCCCGATGCCTAACACCGTGTCGCCGCGACTGACGCGCAGTGGAATATTTTGTTCCCCCTTGCGAAAGGTGCTCCTATCGTCTATCAACCATATATTAGCAAGCTAACTCCGTTTGCCCCTGTTTGCTGCTGCTGGCCTCGATAGAATTCAGGAGATGCACCATGCCATACAAAACATTGGACGACCTTCCCGAAAACGTCACGAACGTATTGCCGAAGCATGCCCAGGAGATTTACCGGGCGGCTTTCAATAGTGCCTGGGATGAATACAAGCATCCGGAGGAACGCAGGGGAGACGCTTCCCGGGAGGAAACCGCGCACAAGGTCGCCTGGGCGGCGGTAAAGAAGGAGTATGAAAAGGTTGGAGACGAATGGCGCAAGAAGTGATGACCTTCCCGGTTAGAGGTCCTGCCGCCACTCTCTGCGTTATCAAGAGACCGCTTGTAATATTGCCGTCCCTCCCCGCGAATTGCGGCGCGACGCCATCGCGTCAAATTTTTCAATACAACCGATCGAGTCTAGCTGATCAGTTTCAAGGGCAAATCAATTTCCTTGGCCTTGGACTGAATCGCGGTCGAGGTCCTGCCCAGCTTGAGCGCTATTCGCCTGATGGGCGTATTCTGCCTGATAAGGTTTTCCAGGGTCTGGATCTGTTCCTGCGTCCAGGGCCTGCCATAATTATTCAGCGGCTGTTGCCGTCTGTCGCCCTGCCGCCTTTCTCCCATCCTTCGCTCGGGCTCATGCCGTGCAACGTTCCTGGTGGGAGACTCCTGCCTGCAAATTTCTTCCACAATCTGGAGTGCGCGCCGGCGATCAGAACCGGATGCCGGTGAGTTGCTGTCTTCAGCGAGAGATTGCAGCAACCCGGTAAATTCACCCCGGGTGCTGGGAGGCACCAGCGCAATAAGGGATTGAAGAACGGAATGAGACTGCCTGAGTTCTTCGAGCCCGGGGCTTACGTCTTCTGGTTCAAGCGCGACGACATGATCCGGCGCTTTGTCCTTTCTGTTATGCATGACAGCCGAAATTCCTCAAATCAATCATTGAACCACAACGGTTCCGATAACAAATTAACGAGCATGATAACATTTTCGGGGCATATTGCTGCTGAGCCATGACATGACGCCGCGCGCCCATGCAAAATGGGAGCCGAATTGCGTTTGGGCTCAACCCCTGATTTTTCTGCGGCGGATCGTCAGGCCGATCAGGCCAAGGCCCGCCAGCAGCATGGCATAGGTCTCGGGTTCCGGGACGATGGCTGCGTTCAGGTTCACGGCCGCGTTTTGCGCGCCCAGATAATTGCCGATGTCGCTCGGAGCGGGATTCGAGTCGCCATAGCCATGAACAGGATCTTTGATGAACTTCGCTTCATGCGTTTCAGGGTCATACGCTCCCGTATAGTTATAGAACTCGTAGCGGCGAACCACTGATTCCGCATTTGCCCCCACGGGAGCATCCCCTCCGTTATCCAATATTCCTGCATTCGGATTTTTGTTGTCTGTCTGCAATAACGCCCATTCCACTTCAGTGTGGTTTTCGACTTCCTTGACTTTGGCGTTATCGGCTACCAGATCTTCCAGTCTGACCGCTGCATCGAACTCTGTCGTAAAAACCTTCACCCATACGGCATCCCCAAACTCAGCATTTTTTTCGGGCGCAGGAGCCTCGATGTGCGCGGCGACCACGGGAGGCGCAGCAGGCGCGGGTGAAGGGCTGACATTCCATACCGGCGCCGGAAGATTGACCGTCCCGTTAGTCAGTACACCCGGGGTTCCCGTTTCGATCAGCCAGCTATACGTTGTCTTCGTCGGATTGTGAGTAGTGCCCACGCCGAAGTGATCACAAGGCGTGCCAGGACCATAACCCACACCACCGCCGGACCAGCAATTGTCCCCCGGGGTAACGAAGGTTCCGCTTGGCGTCCCGACATCCCAGTTCGTTCCGTCAAACAACGCATGATAGGTGATCTTTGTACCAAAAGTTGCCCCACTGGCATACTCTGTAATCGTGGGAGAACCGTAACGTTCCACGCTTGTGCGGGGATCAAAGCCGCGGCCGGTTGGAAAACCCCGCCCCGGACCGCCGAAGGTGTCGGTAATATCACTGCTGTGCAAGCCCTCGAGATCGATCTCGAAGCCATGGGCGATGTGGCCGGTATCATTGGTGACATCGAAATTTCCCAGGAATCCGATGACTCCGGCTGAAGCGAAACCCGGCGTCATTGACAAGGCTGCGGTCAGTATGGAAAACCTTAGTGTCATCATGTGTCCGGCCTCCCCGTTAAACCTCATTAAACCCAGTTAAACCCAGTTAAACCCGGATAACCTATCACGCGGCAAAGCTTGAAGCTTCAGGCTAAGACATGTTCGCGGTTATTTGCAGTTATTCACGTCATCGGTAATTATTTTCCCATCTTTGAGCATGACAGTTTGCCTGACGGTCTTGCACTCGGGATTTTCAGATTTCTGCCCCGGCGATACGATCTCGGCCTTGCCTCTCACGCCGCTATCGGGATTGCTGAATGTCTGAGTCTGTCCGGTGTCAAACGCCCGCTGCGACGCCTGGAC
>DASVYI010000355.1:0-4716 GCA_036392275.1 Nitrosospira sp.
ATTGGGCGCCACATTATTTTTCAATGGCAATTATTACACATCCACGTTTTGATTATGTATTTATATGGCTGTCCTTGTCAAATCATGTTGTTGCATACGGCATGAATACGGGAATATCCGGGTGACTTCAATACGAGTGGCATGGTAAAATTAACGGTTTTACGTATTATCATCTGCTTATCATCTGCTCCGCCACCCGCGGCGGGATTTTGTCATAAGTCCTTGTCACAGATGAACAAATAAATAATGGATCAATTCGCGAAAGAAACACTGCCCATCAGTCTCGAAGAGGAGATGCGCCGCTCCTATCTTGACTACGCCATGAGCGTGATTGTGGGGCGGGCCCTGCCGGATGTGCGCGACGGCCTGAAGCCGGTACACCGCCGCGTGCTTTTCGCCATGCATGAACTCTCCAACGACTGGAACCGCCCCTACAAGAAATCCGCCCGTATCGTCGGCGACGTGATCGGTAAGTATCATCCCCATGGGGACACCGCCGTGTATGACACCATCGTGCGAATGGCGCAAAACTTTTCACTGCGCTACATGCTGGTAGACGGTCAGGGCAATTTCGGCTCGGTGGACGGCGATAACGCGGCGGCGATGCGCTATACCGAGATCCGCATGTCGCGCATTGCGCACGAACTGTTGGCGGATCTCGACAAGGAAACGGTGGATTTCGGGCCTAATTACGATGGCTCGGAAAAAGAGCCGCTGATCCTGCCCGCGAAAATTCCCAATCTGCTCATAAACGGCTCTTCCGGCATTGCGGTCGGGATGGCGACCAATATTCCGCCTCATAATTTGAACGAAGTGGTGGACGCCTGCCTCGCGATACTGAAGAACCCGGAACTCAGCGTGGAAGAGTTGATCGAGATCATTCCCGCGCCAGATTTCCCCACTGCAGGCATCATTTACGGTGTTGCGGGGGTTAAGGAGGGTTACCGCAGCGGGCGCGGCCGTGTCGTGATGCGCGCGCGCACGCACTTCGAGGATATGGAAAAAGGCAGCGGCCGCCAAAGCATCATCATCGACGAGCTGCCCTACCAGGTGAACAAGGCAAACCTGCTGATTCGCATCGGCGAACTGGTGCGCGACAAGAAAATCGAGGGCATTTCAGACCTGCGCGATGAATCCGACAAATCCGGGATGCGCGTAGTCATCGAACTGCGGCGCGGAGAAGTACCCGAGGTAGTACTGAACAACTTATATAAAGAAACACAGATGCAGGACACCTTTGGCATGAATATGGTGGCCCTGCTCGATGGACAGCCGCGTCTGCTGAACCTGAAGCAGATGCTGGATGCGTTCCTGCGCCATCGCCGCGAAGTCGTGACCCGGCGCACCGTATTCGAGCTGAAAAAATCCCGTGAACGCGGCCATGTGCTGGAAGGCCTGGCGGTGGCGCTGTCAAACGTGGATGAAGTGATCGCGCTCATCAAGGCGGCGCCCACCCCCGCGATAGCGAAAGAAGCGCTGATGGCGAAAGCCTGGCGTTCCGGGCTGGTCGAAGAAATGCTCGCTCGCGCCTCGGTTGACACCAACGCGTTCCGTCCTGAGGGATTGGCGCCCGAATTCGGTTTGTCCAAGGATGGCTATCATTTGTCCGACGCGCAGGCGCAAGCAATTCTGGAGCTGCGCCTGCAACGGCTGACCGGGCTGGAGCAGGACAAGATTGTTGGCGAGTATAAGGAAATCATGGAAAAGATTGCCGATCTTCTCGACATCCTTTCCAGGCCGGAGCGTATCACTGCCATCATCACCGAAGAGCTTGGTGCCATGAAGCAGCAATTCGGTGACAAACGCCGCAGCGAAATCGTCATCAATACTCAGGACTTGAGTATGGAGGATTTGATCGCACCGGAAGATGTAGTCGTGACACTTTCTCATGGCGGCTATATCAAATCGCAACCACTCGATGATTATCGGGCGCAAAAACGTGGCGGGCGTGGAAAGCAGGCGACAGGCACAAAAGAAGACGACTTCATCGACAATCTCTTCATCGCCAATACGCATGACTACATCCTGTGCTTTTCCAGCCGCGGGCGGGTGTACTGGATTAAGGTTTACTCCATACCGCAAGGAGGCCGCGCATCGCGCGGCAAGCCGATCGTCAACCTGGTCCAGCTGGAACAGGGCGAGAAAATCAATGCCATACTTCCGGTCAAGGCATTCGACGAGAACCGTTATATCTTCATGGCGACGTCCTTCGGCACGGTGAAAAAAACCCCGCTGTCGGAATTTTCCCGTCCGCGCGCCAGCGGCATCATTGCCGTGGGCCTCGACGAGGATGATTATCTGATCGGCGTCGCGCTGACCGAGGGCAAGCATGACGTGATGCTCTTTTCGGATGGCGGAAAGGCAGTCCGTTTCGATGAGAATGACGTGCGTCCCATGGGGCGTGGCGCACGCGGCGTACGCGGGATGAAACTGGGCAAAGGCCAGAAAGTCATCTCGCTGCTGGTAGCCGAAAACGAGGAGGTAGCCGTTTTGACCGCGACGGAAAACGGCTATGGCAAACGTACTTCCATCGGCGAATACACGCGGCACGGCCGCGGCAGCCAGGGCATGACCGCGATCAAGACCAGCCAGCGTAACGGCAAGGTGGTTGCGGCAAGGCTGGTAAGAGAGGATGACGAAATCATGCTTATCACGACCGGAGGCGTTCTGATCCGCACCCGCGTCAATGAAGTTCGCGAGATGAGCCGCGCTACCCAAGGTGTGATTCTGATCAATCTGGATGAGGGTGAGAAACTGGCAGGACTGGAACGGGTGGTCGAAACCGATGAATAAGGATTCGTAACTAGAATCCATCTCTCACGGAATCATTTGGGAACCATTTGGGAACTATTTTTCAGCCGCGGGCACTACGAGAATAATCCACAGGGGCAGGGATTTTATGGAGCATATCTATAACTTCAGCGCGGGCCCGGCGGTTTTGCCGGCGGAAGTTTTGCAGCAGGCGCGCGACGAAATGCTCGACTGGCATGGCAGCGGCATGTCGGTGATGGAAATGAGCCATCGCGGCGGGGAGTTCATGTCGATCGCCGCTAAGACGGAAGCTGACTTGCGCGAACTGGCGGGTATCCCCAATAACTATAAGGTTCTTTTCCTATCGGGCGGCGCTTCGAGTCAATTCGCCATGGCGCCGATGAACCTGCTGCGCGGCAAAAAAAGCGCCAATTATGTCAATACCGGAGAATGGTCCAAAAAAGCCATCAAGGAAGCGAAAAGGTATTGCGACGTACATATCGCGGCGTCATCGGAAGACGCGAATTTCACCTATGTTCCGCCACAGAATACATGGAACATCGACCCCGGCGCCGCCTACCTGCATTACACACCCAATGAGACGATCGGTGGAGTCGAATTCAACTGGGTCCCGGATTTGACGCATCTGAGCATTGACATGCCGCTGGTGGCGGACATATCGTCCAGCTTCATGTCGCGCCCGCTGGATGTCAGCCGGTTCGGGCTCATTTATGCCGGAGCGCAGAAAAATGTCGGCCCGGCGGGGTTGTGCATCGTCATCGTGCGGGAAGACTTGCTGGGAATGACCGTGCCCGGCACCCCGACCATGTTTGACTACAAAATCCATGCCGATAACGATTCGATGTATAACACACCGCCAACCTATCCGATGTATATTTGCGGCCTGGTGCTCGAGTGGCTGAAAAGAAAGGGCGGACTGGCGGAAATGGAAAAAATCAACATCGCCAAGGCCAATCTGCTGTATGACTTCCTGGACAGCACCGATTTTTATCACTGTCCGGTAGCCAAAGCGGACCGCTCGCGCATGAATGTGCCGTTTACGCTGCAGAATACCTCGCTGGATGAGGAATTTCTCAAGCAGGCCAAAACACACGGCCTGATCCAGTTGAAGGGGCATCGTTCGGTCGGAGGAATGCGCGCCTCGATATACAACGCCATGCCGCTCGAAGGGATAAAAGTTCTAGTGGAGTTCATGAAAGAGTTCGCGAGAAACCATGCCTGAACGCGCGCATAAAGTCTTCCGGATACAGACGCTCAATCAGATTTCTCCGTTGGGCCTGAGGCTTTTTACGCCGAACCGCTACATCGTGGGCAGCGATGTCACCGAGCCGGATGCGATCCTGGTACGTTCGCACAACATGCTGCATATGGATATTCCTTCCAGTGTGAAAGCGATTGGCCGGGCGGGCGCCGGTACCAATAACGTCCCGGTGAAAGACATGAATCTGCGCGGCGTGCCGGTATTCAACGCGCCCGGCGCGAATGCAAATGCGGTCAAGGAACTGGTATTGGCCGGCTTGCTGATTGCCTCGCGGAACCTGGTCCCGGCGATGCATTTCACCGAACATTTAGAGGGCGATGACGCCGCGCTCAACAAGCTAGCGGAAGAAGGAAAGAAGCAGTTTGCCGGTATCGAATTACCCGGACGTACGCTGGGCATCGTCGGCCTGGGCGCGATCGGACGGCTGGTCGCCGACTCGGCGATCCGGCTCGGCATGAAAGTCATGGGCTACGATCCGAATATAACCGTGGATGCGGCCTGGAATCTGTCAGCAGAAGTGAAACGGGCCGAAAGTCTGGAAGATCTGCTGCGCAACAGCGAGTTTGTAACATTACACGTGCCATTGCTGGATACGACGAGCCGCCTGATCAATCATGTATGCATGCAATACATGAAAAAGGGTACGATTCTGCTCAATTTCTCCCGCGACGGCATCGTTGACG
>DASVYI010000356.1:0-5000 GCA_036392275.1 Nitrosospira sp.
CTGCCGGCGGGGACCGAGATGGTGATGCCCGGAGACAACGTATCGGTGACGGTCAATCTGATTGCGCCGATTGCGATGGAAGAGGGACTTCGTTTTGCCATACGCGAGGGCGGAAGAACCGTCGGCGCGGGCGTGGTGGCAAAGATTATCGAGTAATATCGGGGTGGCGCGAATCGGTTACAAGGATTGAAGGTCTCGCGGTTGAATATTTTACGTCCATATGACCAAGTGTGTTTCGTGATACCGGGTTTGCGCTTACTACGAATACAGCAAATACAGGCCAGTAGCTCAATTGGCAGAGCGTCGGTCTCCAAAACCGAAGGTTGGGGGTTCGATGCCCTCCTGGCCTGCCAGAAAAAGGGGTGTGATTGAAAAATCATCAATTCTGCTTGCTTTATGATGCAAGCAAAAGATCCCGTTGCCGGTCAATACGTTGAATTATGGACTGGAGCTGCGGTTTGCATGATCAGCTCGTACGCCGCTTCATTTACTGACAAGCATTAAAAGCAGAGTGGGATAAGGTAAGTGGATAAGATCAAGTTGGTATTCGCGCTTCTGCTGTTGGTTGCAGGTATTGCCGGATTTTATTATCTGCGGGACAGTGCCATGGTTGTTCGTGTCATTTCGGTCCTGGCGGGTATTTCCCTGGCTGTGGTGGTGATGTGGTTCACCCCTCAGGGTAAGCAGTTTTATGCATTCAGCAGGGAGTCATCGGAAGAAACACGGAGAGTCGTGTGGCCGAGCCGCAAGGAAACGATGCAGACCACCGGCGTGGTGTTTGCCTTCGTTCTGGTGATGGCAATATTCTTATGGATGGTGGACGCGGGATTGATGTTGGCAGTGAAATATCTGATGGGACAAGAGGGGTAATGGATAAGAAATGGTATGTGGTTCATGCCTACTCCGGGTTTGAGAAAAGCGTGCAGCGCGCGTTGAAGGAGCGTATCAACCGTGCCGGCATGCAGGACAAATTTGGACAGATATTGGTCCCGGTGGAAGAGGTCGTCGAAATGAAAGCCGGCCAGAAGAATCTCAGTGAACGGAAATTCTTTCCGGGCTATGTGCTGGTCGAGATGGAGATGACTGACGAAACATGGCACCTGGTGAAAAATACTGCCAAGGTTACCGGGTTCATCGGAGGTTCGGCGATGAAGCCCACACCGATCAGCGAAAAGGAAGTGGAGAACATCCTCCATCAGATTCAGGAAGGCGTGGAGAAACCCAAGCCCAAGGTTCTTTTCGAACCGGGCGAGGCCGTCCGGGTCAAGGAAGGGCCATTCACGGATTTCCACGGGAATGTGGAAGACGTCAATTACGACAAAAGTAAAATCAGGGTTTCGGTTTCTATTTTTGGCCGCCCCACCCCCGTAGAACTGGATTTCAGCCAAGTCGAAAAAGCTTGAATGTGAGAGTGGCGCGCACCTCCGCTGGACCGGAAGTGCCGCCGTGTGTTTTATTGAACGGGGAGAACGCTATGTTCGCTTGCACCCGAGAGGAGAATTGTCGTGGCAAAGAAAATAGTCGGCTACATCAAGCTGCAAGTGCCTGCGGGCAAGGCTAACCCCAGTCCGCCAATCGGACCCGCGCTTGGTCAGCGGGGGCTCAATATCATGGAGTTCTGCAAGGCATTCAATGCCGCAACCCAGAAGATGGAGGTTGGGTTACCGGTGCCGGTTGTCATAACCGCTTATGCCGACAAGAGCTTCACCTTCACCATGAAGACGACGCCCGCGACGGTGCTGATAAAGAAAGCGGCCGGAGTCGGCAAGGGCAGCGCAAAACCTCATACCGACAAGATAGGACGCCTGACAAGAAAGCAGGCGGAAGAAATCGCGCAGGCAAAGATGCCTGATCTGACAGCGGCTGACATGGATGCGGCGGTTCGTACCATCGCCGGCAGCGCTCGCAGCATGGGCATTGAAGTGGAGGGGCTATAACATGGCGCAGATATCCAGGCGTTTCAAGGAAATTGCCGGAAAGGTGGATCGTACCAAATCCTATCCGCTGTCCGAAGCGTTCAAGATAATCAAGGAAACGGCGACCGCGAAATTTGACGAGTCGATTGATGTGGCTGTCAATCTTGGCATTGATGCCAAAAAATCGGACCAGGCGGTGCGCGGATCCGTGGTCTTGCCCGCAGGTACCGGAAAGACCGCGCGCGTGGCCGTATTCGCCCAAGGTGATAAAGCCAGGGAGGCGGCGGCTGCAGGCGCGGATATCGTTGGGTTTGAAGATCTGGCGGAGCAGATCAAGGCGGGCAATATCAATTTTGATGTGGCGATCGCCAGTCCGGATGCCATGCGCATCGTCGGTCAATTAGGTCAGATACTCGGCCCGCGCGGCTTGATGCCCAATCCCAAGGTGGGTACGGTCACTCCCGATGTCGCAGGCGCGGTAAGAAATGCCAAGGCAGGTCAGGTTCAGTACCGCGCCGATAAGGGGGGCATCGTTCAGTGCCCTATCGGGCGCGCATCGTTCAGCGTGGAAGCGTTGACTCAAAACATTAATGCATTGCTGGATGCGCTGGTCAAATCCAAGCCCGCGGCATCCAAGGGAATTTATCTGAGAAAGATATCCATATCCAGCACCATGGGAATCGGGGTGCGGGTTGATCAGACCAGCATGCGGTAAGGTCAGGAAAGGATCTTTGTAAGACGTAAGACTTTGGGCTGCCGGAGATGCAGATGTGTTTTGTCGATCCGGCAGGTTATCAAAGACCGTTGGGGTCGATTGGCGGCGGGTGGCGCTTTTTACGCTCTGTAGCGTAGGCATTTATTGAGCAAACCATCGTCCAGGAACTTAATCGCGGAATGGGAAAATTTGGGACGGCGTCTGGTCTCCTGTTTTTTCGTTCAGGCGCCCAGCGCAGATGGCGCTCCCAGAACAGGAACAGATTCAGCTAGATTCAGCTCCTGATTTAGGTCGCCGGTTCGTGGCATTGAGACAGGTCCGAGGCTTTTCCGGTTGTATCCGGATGATCGGATGCCCGGCCAAAACTCAACACCACATTTTAACTGATGGAGAATGAACCTTGGGTCTAAATTTAGATGAAAAAAAAGCGGTGGTTGCCGAGGTGAGTGCCCAAGTGGCAAACGCTCAGGCAATCATCATCGCGGAATATCGCGGGCTCGGAGTTGGAAATATGACCCAGTTGCGTGCCAAGGCACGCGAGTCGGGGATATATTTTCGCGTTCTTAAAAATTCCCTTGCACGTCGCGCGGTCACCGGAACGCCTTTTAATGGGCTTTCGGACCATATGGTTGGGCCACTGGCCTATGGCATCGGGAGTGATCCGGTAGCAGCGGCGAAGGTGCTGCATGAGTTTTCCAAGGGTAATGACAAATTTGTGATCAAGGCTGGCGCAATGCCGAATCTGGTAATGTCCAGCAAGGAAATCGCAAGTCTTGCCGCGCTGCCGGGTCGCGAAGAACTTCTTTCGAAGCTGTTAGGCACGATGCAGGCGCCCATTGCCAATTTCGTACGGACACTCAATGAAGTGCCGGCCCGTTTTGTCCGTGGCCTTGCAGCCATTCGCGATCAAAAGGAAGCTGCCTAGTCCGGTTTCGCGCCATTCAGGACGTTCAGGTTCATAGAACCGTAATACGATCATAAGCTTAAATTTATCAGGAGAGAGAAACATGGCTATAGCCAAAGCAGAAATTCTGGAAGCGATTGCAAATATGACTGTGCTGGAGCTTTCCCAGCTAATTAAAGAAATGGAAGAGAAGTTTGGTGTTTCCGCTGCTGCCGCTGCTGTTGTAGCCGCAGCTCCCGCCGCGGGCGCCGCCGCCGCTCCCGTAGAAGAGCAAACGGAGTTTACCGTGACACTTACTGCCGTGGGTGAAAGCAAGGTCAACGTGATCAAGGTCGTGCGCGCAATTACCGGGCTGGGCTTGAAAGAAGCGAAAGATCTGGTGGACGGCGCGCCCAAGCCTGTCAAGGAAGGCATTCCCAAAGCCGATGCTGAAGCGATCCAGAAGCAACTCACGGAAGCTGGCGCGACCGCTGAAATTAAATAAAAGCAATGCAACAAGCCGGCCTGACGGCGCCAAACTCGCCGTCAGGCCCTGGTTTTTTCCCCCAACGTTTGGATTCCCGCATCATATGTGCGGTAGCACACTCAGCACGGTAGCTAAAATCAGGTACTCTGCTCCCATTTTCTGCCTATCCGTCCTCTGACCTCCCGGAGAGATTCCATGAGCTATTCGTTTACCGAGAAAAAACGTATCCGTAAAAGTTTTGCCAAACGCGCGAGCGTTTTGCCGATTCCTTTTCTTCTCGCTACGCAGATCGAGTCGTACGCGGCATTCCTGCAAGCTCAGACCGACCCTGATAGCCGCGACAATCAGGGACTGCAGGCTGCGTTTATGTCGATCTTTCCCATCGAGAGCCATTCCCGGAATGCCCGCCTCGATTTTGTCAATTATGTGCTGGGCGCTCCGCCGTTCGATGTCAAGGAATGTCAGCAGCGCGGGCTTACCTATGCTTCGCCGCTGCGGGCAAAGGTACGGTTGACGATCATGGACAAGGAAGCGTCCAAGCCAACTGTAAAGGAAGTCAAGGAGCAGGAAGTGTACATGGGCGAGATCCCGCTCATGACCGGCACAGGCTCGTTCGTCATCAACGGCACCGAGCGCGTGATCGTGTCGCAACTGCATCGCTCTCCGGGGGTATTTTTTGAACATGATCGCGGCAAGACGCATTCGTCCGGTAAACTGCTTTTTTCGGCACGCATCATTCCTTACCGCGGCTCCTGGCTCGATTTTGAATTCGACCCCAAGGACTACCTTTACTTCCGCGTCGATCGCCGCCGCAAGATGCCGATTACCGTTTTGTTGAAGGCGATCGGTTACACCCCGGAGCAAATTCTTGCGGATTTCTTTTCTTTTGACACTTTCCATTTGTCCAGAAAGGATATCCTGTTCGAGCTGATACCGGAACGGCTGCGCGGCGATATCGCGCGTTTCGACATCGTTACAAAAACTGGCAGGGTTATCGTC
>DASVYI010000357.1:0-5105 GCA_036392275.1 Nitrosospira sp.
GAAAAATGTGAGCGGCCCCATCACGATCGCCGACTATGCGGGGAAGTCCGCCCAGATGGGCGTGGCTTCCTACCTGGGCTTTCTCGCCGTCATCAGCATCAGTCTGGGCGTGCTGAATTTATTGCCTATTCCCATGCTGGATGGAGGGCATTTAATGTATTATGTGATCGAAATGGCCAAGGGGAGTCCGCTTTCTGCCAGAGCCATGGAAGTTGGTCAACAGGTCGGGATGGCGCTCTTATTAGCCCTGATGGTATTTGCCATATATAACGATATCAGCCGGCTCCTCCCCAGTTAAGCATGAAAGTCAGACATCTCGTTGCGCTTGTTTCTGTTTTTTGCGCTTCGATTTCCTGGGCGCGCGAGCCATTCGTAGTCAAGGATATACGGGTAGAGGGCATTCAACGCACCGAGGCGGGAACGGTATTCAGTTACCTGCCGGTCAAGGTGGGCGATACGCTCGATGATGAAAAGGCCGCCGCCGCCATCAAGGCGTTATACGCGACCGGCTTTTTCAAGGACGTGCGGCTGGAGTCGGAAAACGGCGTTCTGCTCGTGGTGGTGGAAGAACGTCCCGCCATCGCTCAGATCAGCATCGTCGGCGCCAAGGAATTCGAAAAGGATAAGCTGAAGGAAGGCCTCAAACAGGCTGGTCTGGCGGAATCGCGCATCTTCGACCGTTCGATGCTGGAGCGGGCCGAACAGGAATTGAAGAATCAGTATATCAGCCGGGGCAAGTACGGGGTAAAAATTACCACCACTACCACGCCGCTCGACCGTAACCGCGTGGCGATCAACTTTCATGTTGACGAGGGAAAAACCGCCAAGATCCGTAAAATCAATATCATCGGGAACAAATCCTTCAAGGAGAAGGAATTGCTCGGTGCGTTCGCGTTGCGCACCCCGGGACTGTTGACCTGGTTTACCAAAGACGATCAATATTCAAAGCAGAAGCTCGGCGCGGACCTGGAATCATTGCGGTCCTATTATCTCAATCGCGGCTTTCTTGAATTCAGCATAGAATCCACCCAGGTATCCATCACAGCCGACATGCGGGACATTTACATCACGATAAATATCGTCGAGGGTCCCAAATATTCGGTTTCCGAGGTCAAGCTTGCCGGAGAAATGCTGGTGCCGGAAGCGGACCTGCGCAAGCTCGTAAAAATAGCGCCCGGGGAAGTTTTCTCGCGCGAACGCCTGACCGAATCCGTCAAGCTCATTACCGACCGTCTTGGCGACGACGGCTATGCATTTGCGAACGTCAATGCGTCGCCGCAACTGGATAAAGAAAAACACGAGGTTGCGTTTACCTTCTTTATCGATCCGGGCCGCCGGGTTTATGTGAGGCGCATCAACATAACGGGAAACAGCCGCACCCGGGATGAAGTGATACGCCGGGAGATGCGCCAGTTCGAGGGAGGCTGGTATTCGACCACCAAGATCAACCGTTCCAAGCAACGCGTGGACAGGCTCAACTATTTCAACGCAGTCAGCCTTGAAACACCGGCGGTTCCGGGAACCACCGATCAGATCGACGTGAACGTCGAAGTCAAGGAGAAACCTACCGGCGCCGTCATGTTCGGGGCGGGCTATTCCAACATGGAAGGCTTGATACTGAGCGGTTCCGTTGCTCAGGACAACATATTCGGTACCGGAAAATTCGTCAATCTCATGGTCAACACAGGTAGCGTCAACAAGACCTACTCGCTGTCCTATACCGACCCCTACTTTACCCGTGATGGCATAACCGCAGGTTTCGATCTTTACAAGCGTACGCTCAATACATCCACCCTGGTGGCGGTGAACAGTTTCAATACCGACACCACGGGCGCCGGTTTACGTTTCGGCATTCCGATCAACGAAAACGACAGTATCATGACCGGCCTCGGAGCGGAAAATGTGATCATTCATCTGGGACCCAACAGCCCGCAGCGCAATATTGATTTCGTGGAGAAATTCGGAAAGAGCACCCTCAACATACCCTGGACGATCAACTGGCGGCGGGATGGCCGCGACAGCGCCATCTGGACCACTTCCGGTACGACACAGCGCGTAGCTGCCGAGGTTGGGTTACCGGGGGGCGATCTCACCTATTACAAACTGAGTTACGACCTCAGGTGGTATTTTCCTCTGACTGAAACGTTCACGCTTATGCTGAACGGAGAATTGGGATATGGTAATGGTTATAATGGCAAGGAGCTCCCGTTCTTCAAAAACTTTTTTGCTGGCGGCAATACGTCGGTTCGCGGTTACAATATCAGCTCACTGGGTCCCCGCGACACCAATAACAGAACACTGGGGGGTAATAAACGCGCCGTCGGCAACATTGAACTACTATTTCCGATGCCCGGCATGAAGAATGACCGGTCAGTGCGTCCGAGCATATTCCTTGACGCTGGCTCGGTCTGGGGTCCAGGCGGGATGATTCCTCAGCAGGAGGGCTTGCGTTACTCTGCGGGTATTGCCGTCATGTGGGTTTCGCCGATGGGTCCTCTTAAAATCAGCATTGCACAACCCTTGAATAGTCATCCGGGCGATAATTTACAGCGGTTTCAATTTCAATTCGGGCAACAGTTCTAATGGGAAAAGCCGGTGTCGCGCTCCTGCTGGCACGTAGAGGGATTATCGGAAGTTTTTAATGAACAGTCTGAAGACAATATTGGAACGACCAGGTGTATGGCGGCTGGGTCTGATGGCGGCGAGTGTCTTCTTCGCATTTGCCTGGGGTTCCGCTGGCGCCCTGGCGGATGAAATCAAGATTGGCGTTGTCGATACCGAGAGGATCCTGGCCGAATCAGCGCCTGCTCTGAGAGCACTGAAGAAGATAGAAAAGGAATTTTTGCCGCGCGACCAGGAACTCAAGAAGATGGCCTCCCAGGCGAAAGCGCTTCAGGATCTTCTGGAAAAAGACGGAAAAACAATGCCGGAAGCGGAGCGGCGCAGCAAGGAGCGTGACCTCGCCACTCTCAACCGTGAATACCAGCGGGCCCAGCGGCAGATGCGGGAAGACCTGAGCCTGCGCCAGAACGACGAAGTTGCCGCGCTACAGTTGATCGCCAGCAAAGCCATCCAGGTCATCGCCGAAACAGAAAAGTACGACTTGATATTGCCACTGCGGGATCTGGTTTATCGCAGTCCGCGCATGGACATCACTGAAAAGGTGATCAAGGCCCTGGCTGACAAGTGACGGCGATACTCGGGAAGCTTTCAGCTGGCACACTGGTTGAAGGATGGTCACTACCCGGATTACCCGGGCGTCTTATGCCATAGACGATCGAAAAATTAAAAACTTTTTCCATGGATATCCACGAGATACTCAAATATTTGCCTCACCGTTACCCTTTTTTGCTGGTGGATAGAGTGCTGTCCTGCGAACCGGGGAAGGACATTACCGCACTCAAGAATGTCACGATGAACGAACCCTTCTTTGGCGGACATTTTCCCGGTTATCCGGTAATGCCCGGCGTGCTGATCATCGAGGCGTTGGCCCAGGCTGCCGGCATCCTGACGCTCAAGAGCACGAATGCGCAGAGGAGCGATGATTCCATTTTTTATTTTGTCGGCATAGATGCCGCCCGCTTCAAGAAACCCGTGCAGCCGGGTGATCAGCTGATACTCAAGGCAACGATATTGCGGGAGCGGATCGGCATCTGGAAATATTCCGCCCGGGCGGAAGTGGACGGGCGCGTCGCTGCGGAGGCCGAACTGATGTGCACCGTGCGCAGCAAGCAATAGAAGTCCGATGTAATGAAAATGCCGGCCGATGGATGCAACTGGGTGTGCGGCGTGGATGAATCCGGCAGGGGGCCATTGGCCGGGCCGGTGTATGCCGCTTGCGTGATCCTCGATCCGGATCGCCGGATCGAAGGACTGGCAGATTCGAAAACCTTGCGCGAACAGGAACGCAACAGGCTTACCGCCGCCATCAAAAGTTATTCCATTGCCTGGGCGGTTGCATCCGCGTCGGTAAGGGAGATCGACCGGTTGAATATCCTTCAGGCAAGCCTGCTGGCAATGAAGCGCGCCGTCAAAAGCCTTCCGGTCATTCCCAGCCGGGTACTGATCGATGGCAATCAGAGTCCGCGTCTGAGTTTCCCGGTGACGACCATCGTCAGGGGCGACAGCTTGGTGCCGGAGATTTCGGCGGCTTCCATACTGGCCAAGACCGCCCGCGATGCCGAGATGGTGGCGCTGCACCGGCGTTTTCCGCACTACGGCTTCGATCGGCACAAGGGGTATTCGACAGAGCAGCATATCGCAGCGCTACGTATTCATGGCGCGTCGGTCGTTCATCGGCGCAGTTTTGCTCCCGTCAGAGAATTGATGGGAGAATCTGGACGGCCCGGATAGCCGGATTTAGGATTATTTCGATTTTTTGTTTTCTCTCACCATTAACTTGACTACGGTCCCAATACTATGCGCATCGAAAAAGACACAGTGGTATCACTCAACTATGAATTGTCCGATCTGACCGGTAAAGTGATGGAGAGGCCAAGTGCCCCGATCAGCTACCTGCATGGCGGTTATGACGGCATTTTTCCCATGGTCGAAGAAAAGTTGCACGAAAAGGAGGTGGGCTACAGTTGCTCGGTCGTAATGGAGCCGGACAATACTTTTGGCGAGTATGACGCCGAATTGGTGAGGATGGAGCCACGCGAGCTTTTTCCCGACAATGTCACGGTTGGAATGCAGTTTGAAGGCGGCCAGGAAGGATCGGATGATACGCTGATCTACACTGTCACCGATATTGCCGAGGACAAGGTGGTGGTGGACGGCAACCATCCGCTGGCCGGCATTACCTTGCGTTTCGATTGCACGGTGACGGGAGTGCGGCCCGCAACTGCGGAAGAACTGGCGCATGGGCATGCCCACGGTGCTCACGGACACGGTCATGACCACGATCATAGCCACCACGGGCACGAACACTGAATCAGTTCAGGCTTTCCCAACGACAACCGGGGCGGCCGCAGTGCCTTGTACGTGCGGTCGCGGTATTCCCTATGGTGCCCCTATGGTGGATTGATCTCCTCTCCCGCGGGCGGGGGAGATTCCAGCGCGCATCGCGCGCCTGCCTGTAGCCTTGAAACTCCCTCTCCCTCCTC
>DASVYI010000358.1:0-4325 GCA_036392275.1 Nitrosospira sp.
AGTTGACCTCAGGATTGAAGAAGTGGTCAAGCGCGAAACCAAGTTATAGCGCTGAGGGACAGTAAAACAAGCCGGGATGCTTGGCTTTTCCGCCGAGCTGGCGGTACGGCCGTCAGCACGTCTGCCGCCCGGCTGTGAACGGGTTTCAAGCGGCGGTTCTCCTGCCGCTTATCCGGCTGTATATCCGGCCTCGCAGAACTCAAACCCGACAAGTGCAAATCATCACCCCCATCCCGGGGTTATAATAACGGCTGCGTCCATTCTTTAATGCAGCCCATGATTCCTGCGGTTCAACCCCACTTCAAATCGCACTTTACCGGACTTCTCCGGCAGATCCTGAGTGAAATAACGCCCACGGATCTGAATGTGGATATCGAGTTTGCACGGCCCAAGCAAGCGAGCCACGGCGACTATTCCTGTAATCTGGCGATGCAATTGGCCAAGCCGTTGCGTCAAAGCCCGCGCGATATCGCCAAACTGCTTGTCGATGGCCTTGCCGCTTCACCTTATCTGGAAAAAGCCGAGATTGCGGGTGCGGGGTTCATCAATCTGTTTCTCAAGATTTCCGTCAAACAGCAGTTCCCGGGCCACGTGTTGAGAAGTGGCGAAAGGTACGGGCACAGTAATGCCGGCAGGGGCAAGAAGGTTCAGGTGGAATTTGTCTCGGCCAATCCAACCGGGCCGCTGCACGTGGGTCATGGCCGCGGCGCGGCATTTGGGGCGAGTCTCGCTAATGTGCTGGAAGCGGCGGGCTATTCCGTTACACGGGAATATTATGTCAACGACGCGGGCCGCCAGATGGATATTCTGGCGCTTTCTACTTGGCTGCGCTATCTGGAGTTGAATGGCGTTACCGCGCATTTTCCCGGCAACGCCTACCAGGGCGAATATGTACGGGATATGGCGCAGCTGATACACAAGGCCCATGCCGGGCGGTATGTGCATCAGCCCGAGTTGCTGTTTCAGGGTATTTCCCCGGAAGAGGACGTCGATGCCGAGGCGCAGCTTGACCGACTCATCGCCAACGCCAAAAAACTGCTGGGGCAGGACTACGCGTACATCCATAATTTTGTCCTGACCGAGCAACTGGGCGACTGCCGCAATGATCTGATGGAATTTGGCGCAGTTTTTGACACATGGTTTTCGGAGCAATCGTTATTCGACAATGGCAGCGTGGCGCATGCGGTCCAGCTGCTCGAGCAAGGCGATCATGTCTATCGGCAAGACGGCGCCAAGTGGTTTAGATCGTCCGGTTTCGGTGACGAGAAAGATCGCGTGATACAACGGGAAAACGGACAGTTCACCTACTTCGCATCCGACATTGCCTATCACCTCAACAAGTTCGAGCGCGGCTTCGAGCGTGTCATCGACGTCTGGGGGGCCGACCACCACGGATATATTCCACGGGTGAAGGGTGCGATGCAGGCCTTGTCGGTTGACCCCGCCAAACTCGAAATTGCTCTGGTGCAGTTCGCCGTGCTTTATCGCGGCGGAAAGAAAGCCCCAATGTCCACCCGTTCCGGGGAATTCGTCACGTTACGTGAGCTACGGCAGGAAGTGGGTAACGATGCAGCGCGATTCTTTTACGTGTTGCGCAAAAGCGATCAGCATCTGGATTTTGATCTGGATCTCGCTAAATCGCAAAGCAAGGATAACCCGGTCTATTATGTGCAGTATGGTCATGCGAGGGTTTGCCGGGTACTGGAGGAGTGGGGTGAGGACGCGGCGATGCTTCTCGCCGCGGATATGTCTCCGCTCACGAATTCCGCGGAATTGTCGTTGTTGCAGAAGCTGATCGATTACCCCGAACTGGTGGAGTCGGCGGCGAAGGAACTCTCCCCTCATCTGATCGCCTTTTATCTTATCGAACTGGCGGGCGAGTTTCACAGTTACTATAATGCCACGCGGTTTCTCGTGCCCGAGGTTCCGTTGCGTCTCGCGCGGCTAGGGCTGGTTGCCGCGATAGGGCAAGTGCTGAGCAATGGGTTGAAACTGCTGGGCGTGAACGCTCCGGATAGAATGTAAATGCCTATTCCACATCGTGTTCCATGAGCCGAGATTACAAAACCCGTCCTAATTCTTCAGCGCCTGCCAACAGCAGAAGTACGCTTTTGCTTGGATTATTCATCGGTTTCGCGCTGGGCCTCCTTAGCGCCATCGGGATATGGATGTATATCAGCAAAGGTCCCAGCCCGTTCATTTCCCAGGATAAGCCGGAAAACTTGGCGGCAAGGAATGGCAGCCAGGCGCAGGCCCCCAAGGGGACTCAGGGAACTCAGGGGACTCAGGGCACTCAGGCGGCGGGCGCGGGGGAGAAGGCCAAAGCTGCGGATGAAAAGCCCCGCTTCCAGTTCTACGATATGTTGCCCAAAGCCGAAGAGTCCGTCACGGAGCAGCAGCTCAAACAGGCCATTCAGCAGCCTGCATCCCGGGACAAGTATTTTCTTCAGGCAGGATCTTTCCAGAATGCCGGCGACGCCGACAACCTGAAGGCGAAACTGGCAATGCTCGGGGTGGAAGCAACAGTTCAAGATATCAATTTGCCGGAAAAAGGGGTGTGGCACAGGGTGCGTGTGGGACCTTTTACCAGCATCAATGACATCGAGCAGGTGCGTGCCTCCTTGCAACAAAATGGCGTGCAGAGCAGTCTTATAAAAGTTCATGAAGGAGTACAGTAGGAGCGGTATTTTTTCCGCAAATCAGCGTAACAAACACATCTGTCCGTCCAGGAAAAAAGGAGAAAAATGAATCCGATGCGTTTACTTGCGATAGCTGCCTTGTGTGCCGGCATGGGTTTCACGGCTGTTTCGGTGGCTCGCGCCGAGCTTGTTGAAGGACGCGATTATACCGTTCTGCAAAATCCTCAGCCGACGCACAGCGGCAACAACATAGAGGTGATCGAATTCTTCTGGTACGGTTGCCCGCATTGCTATCAGCTGCATCCCTACATCAAAGCCTGGCTGAAGCATATGCCGAAAGATGTGAGCTTTCGTTATGTCCCGGCCATCTTTCGCCCGAACTGGATACCCGGAGCAAGGATTTTTTACGCGCTGGAAGTGCTTGGCGCGCGAGACAAGCTGCATGACAAGGTCTACGACGCCATCCACCTCGACAAGATCGATCTGACCAAGGAGGATGTGCTATTCGACTGGGTGGCGAAGCAGGGCATAGACCGGCAGAAATTCATCGATGTGTACAACTCCTTTTCCGTTCAGAACCAGGATGTGCCCCGGTCGATGAACATGTCGAAAAGTTACGGCCTGACTGGCGTTCCCGCCGTAGTGGTGGATGGCAAATATATGACCAGCGGACGCATGGGCGGCACGCCTCAGGATACAATCAAAATAATGGATGAATTGATCGAAAAAGTGCGCAGGGAGCGGACGAAGAAATAGGAAGAAACAGGGTTATGATTCCTTGCTCGGGATTCCGCCCCTGGCTTGTTTTCCAACAATGCCGGGATTATTTGAAGCCGCCGGCTACGCCAAGCGAGTACAACGATGACGACGGAAAAAGCGATTTTCGGAGCGGGCTGTTTCTGGGGTGTGGAGGCAGCTTTCCGCGCAATCAAGGGTGTGCATGAAGCGATATGCGGATATTCCGGTGGCCATGTGTCAAATCCAACGTACCACGACGTGTGCACAGGGGAAACGGGCCATGCCGAAGTGGTGCAGGTGGAATATGATCCATCGCAGGTCAGCTATGAAAGCCTGCTCGACGTATTCTGGAACTGCCATAATCCGACCACGCGAAACAGGCAAGGGCCGGACATCGGTACCCAGTACCGCTCGGCCATATTCTTCTATACGCCCGAGCAGGAGGCCGCGGCGAGGGCATCCAAGGAAGAATTACTGCAAAGCGGGCGCTGGCCCGACCCTGTCGTGACCGAAATCATGCCTGCTTCCGAGTTTTACCCGGCCGAGGAATACCATCAACGCTATTTCGAAAAACACGGTATTGCGGGTCACTGCCATACCTGATGAATCGGGAAAAGTTGAGTCCTCTTTAAGGCGTACAAATTTTGTATCCGTACCGAAATCAGGCTTTTTCAACATTACACCATGTCGTTTACAGCATCGGACCTGAGACGATATCGCCATCCATATAGAACCACTGCCCCGCTTCACGCACGAATCGACTGATTTCATGCAAACGATGCGCGCGACCACCCACTTTATGGCGCGCCACAAATTCCACCACTGCATGATCCGGCTCTAGCTGTTCATGGCGTTTCACTTCCAGCCCCAGCCATTTGCTGCGCGGTTCGCTTGCCAGTTCTAATGAAGCCGGACGTGTACGGTAATGCCACGTCGTCAGCAGATAAT
>DASVYI010000359.1:0-14173 GCA_036392275.1 Nitrosospira sp.
TATGGCAGGCCTGCGAAGCACAAGTCTCTCAAATGAGCGCAAGGCAGCATGATCAAATTCTCGCCGCAGTAAGCCATCTCCCCCATGTGCTGGCATTCGCCTTCATGAACCATGTCCGTACCAGCGCAGGATATGATCGGAACAACCAGGGGCAATCCGGCGTTCACCCGGGCGATCTGCTGCACTTCGCCGGCGGCGGATTCCGCGACTTTACGCGCATCGCCGGCAGTTCTCCCGAAATGTGGCGCGATATCTGCCTTGCCAACCGCGAAGCGTTATCCAGTCAAATCGATGCCTATCAGCGGCAACTTTCCGAAGTGAGAGAAATGCTGGTGCGTGGCGACGGAGAAGCACTCGAACGCATCTTTGCCCAAGCGCGCGAAGCCCGGCGGCAATGGTTGAAAGATTTGTCCTGACTATCTTTGTCAGTTGGCGTAAGCCAAAAGAGGTGTTGTAGGAAAGTATATCGGAACGGTTTTAATGGCGATCGGCTGTACTCCAAGCAGACTTCGTATTGCCTTGGTTCACCCAATGGTCACCCGTTAAATTCCGCGATTGAATGAAAATTTCCCACGATACAAATTTCCTTGAGCATGTGCAATCTCCCGTGGCGCGCACACGCGGGAGATTGCAAACCTTGAAATAAAGACTGGAAACGCTACGGTTATTTGTGTGCCGGTTGTTTGTACGGTTTTTTGTTCATTATCTCCTCGTGGCCTTCCGTACTCTTGTCTCCTTTGGCAGGCTTTTCCATTGTTTCCTTACTTTCCTTGCCCATCGTTTCCTTAGTTTCCTTACCCTTACCTTCCTTACCTTCCTTACCTTCCTTACCCATCGTTTCCTTACTTTCCTTACCCGTCGTTTCCTTAGCCATTAATTCCTTACGCATGGTTTCCTTACGCATGGTTTCGCGATCCTTTTCCGAAATGGGGCCGGCTTTGGTATCGTATTTATGCCCTTCCTCCTTGCTTATATTTTGAGGGTCGTTGGGGTTCGCCAGCGTTTCTTTGCGCATTGTTTCCCGATTCTTTTCAGAAACGTCGGGCCCAGCGGTAACGCCGAAGCTACAAACAGCCATGGAAGTTGCAATGATAACGGTTGAGATGGACTTGAACATTTTGATGGCTCCTTGGTAAGTGAGTGATGATCCCAAACCCGGTAGTTGACCACGAAATTTTTCAGTTTAGCACTATGATCTACAAAGACTTTAGCGAAACTTGACCTTCACTTTTTGCAAGTTCGCTACAGGATTCAGGATGATGACAGTTGTCGTCAAGCTAGTCCTCGCCGGATTTTTCGCTGGTTTCCCGGGTCCCGGTTAGTGAAAGACCCCGTACCGTCCTGTTGATCCGGTTCGTGCCTGATATTCGAGCGTTGCGGGTTTTTCTTCATGACCCCGCTTTTATGGAGATCTCCCTCCTGGGTACCATATCCCCGCCCCGCTGAAGTTTCCGGACCCGTGGTTTGCGTACCTTCGGCCTTACTGGTCGTGGTGTCGTGCCGAAGCTGCGTACCCTCGGCATACACTACGCTGGAGAGCGCCAATATCAAACCTGCCACACTGAACGTCAGCCCAACGGCAATTGACAGGGAATGTGGTATTCCCCTTCCGATTGAAGGATGGTTCATCATGGCTCTCCGTTAACGAGTCCAGCAACATCGCTGTACAGAAACGATACGACATGTCTTTCAGCCTTATCGGTGCGCTACCGCACAGGACTGAAACGGGTCGGGCGGAGCGCGCCCGTGAAGGGGTAACCAGGCTTGTCTGCACGGCGCGTTCGCTCATTCGGTTCGCGGCATACACCTGATTTCCCAAGTGAGGCGCGAAAATGTCACCTCCCCTATCTGGTTCATGGTGGGAACCGATTGTTCGGACAGGCGTACATAGTCTGAGGCACACATGTTTCTGGCTTCCGCATCCATCCATTTCGCCGCCCGCTCCTTTGATTCCGCATCGCCGTCGTACAGGTTTGTGATGGAGTAAGTCCTTGAGACCTTCGGCGTACTTTCCACCTGCCCGGGCCTGTCATCGCCCGGCTCGTTGTCACGCGTTACCGCAGCACAACCAGCCAGGAAAAAAACGGCAAACATAACGGCTCTCATATTTATCATTCCCCAGGTAAAGTCTCGGTAACAAACTGTCTGCAGCGACAAAGGCTGCCGGCCGGGACGTCATGAATGCACTCCAGCTCACCTTTCAGCCGATAATCGTTTGCTTTCTTCGTGAAGCGGAAATTCAGCGCTT
Source organism: Nitrosospira sp. (assembly GCA_036392275.1). Taxonomy (GTDB): domain Bacteria; phylum Pseudomonadota; class Gammaproteobacteria; order Burkholderiales; family Nitrosomonadaceae; genus Nitrosospira. The sequence goes on from DASVYI010000359.1 coordinate 2,249, forward strand.
TTGTAGCAAAATTCCGGAAGCAAGTGGAAGGAAGCAATTGCCGCAACCGCTGCTGCGACCGGCAATGAGCCGGGAAATCATCCAGCCGCCGCGAATCGTTTCCGGACCATCTTCCAAATCCGGGTGATCCGATAGCAAGCGCATCGAATCCCCTCTCGCCGGGAGATTGCATTTGCGGACTCCGTGCACTTTTGAATAAAAGCATTGATGACACCGGCAGCCACGCTATCGGCCCACTCACGCTATCCATGTTATCTTCGATCATGGGGTTTCCCCGAGCGGCGAGCGGGTCTTTACTACCTCGCATTATTGATCTTCCGATCGACCGGTTTCGGAGCATATCGCCCTGTACCTGGGCTGTTCGGTGCGCTACCGCACGAGTATGGCCAGTGTACCGGTGTATATTCCCGCTTTTTGTGAAAACATGTCAGCGACATCCGTTCCGCTGTACTGATACGACAGATAGTCCTTCGCGCGTAATGGGAAAAGGGGAGCGAACGGGCAGGGATCACTTAAAATGATCCCCATACAGGACCTGCTCAATCGGATTCGCTGGGATGAATCATTTGGAAAGGGCGATTTCGAGATTGGGTATTATGACCGGGTGGACGGCGGGATTAACCGGGTTCCGTTAAGTGACGTTCACATTACCCCGGGCGATCACTTTTTCTTCCGCGCCGCCGGACTTGATGGGGCAATTCATGAGATTCCCTTTCACCGTGTCAGGGAAGTTTACAAGAATGGCGAGTTGATCTGGCACAGGGATACGGGGAGTATTAGCAGGACTCCCGGACAATGAATGCAGGCCAATGGATGGCAGCGGCTGGCGAGCCAGGGCTATGATCCCTGTTTTACCGCAAACTCGAATTCCTTGCCGCCCGAATCCCGTCCGCCAGTTCCAATACCGACATGGCGTAATTCACGCTGCGGTTATAACGCGTGATGACATAGAAATTATTGAACCCCAGCCAGTACTCACTTCCGTCCTTATTTTCCAGTTCGATCAACGTCGCCGGACGGTCACCGGGCGTGCTTGCTTGCGTGACGATACCCAATGTCCTCAGATCCGCTACGGTGTAGGACGGCCAGTTTCCGCTGAAAAGCGCTTCGCGGTATTTCTCGTTGTTAACCAAGGCGGGCACCGCGACCGGCTGCTCTGCTTCCCAGCCATAATTCTTTAGATAGTTTGCGACGCTGCCTATCGCATCCGCTGTGCTGCCAGACAAATCGACTTTGCCGTCATGATCGTAGTCCAGGGCATGGCGCCGGTAACTGCTGGGCATGAATTGCGGGATGCCGATAGCTCCTGCGTAAGAGCCCTTGATGGCCAGCACATCGGCGTTCTGCTCACGGACCAACAATAGATACTGCTCAAGCTCATCGCGAAAAAAACCGGCGCGCTTGGGGTAATCGAACGCCAGCGTGGTCAATGCATCCAGCACGCGATGCCTGCCGGTCTGCACGCCATAAAGCGTCTCCACGCCGATCACTGCTACGACGATCTCCTCGGGAATACCAAACTCCCTGCGCGCGCGCTCCAGCGTTTCGGCATGGCTATTCCAGAAAGCGACTCCTCCGGCGATACGCTTCGGATTGACGAATATCGGACGAAATTCATACCACGGCCTGGAAGTGGCCGGTTGTGAAATGGTATTGATGATCGCAGGCTGAAACTCTGCCATGCTGAAAATGCTTTCGAGCTCGGCCCGGGCGAACCCATGCCGATCCATCATTTCGCCGATAAATGCTTCGACCTCCGGCCGCAGTTGCGCCGCCGTGGGAGGCACGGCGGCCATCGCACAGCCGGCGAGCGCAATGAATCCGAATGCGTAGGTCAGTAGTCGCATAATGCTACGGATATTACAATGCCGAACCCGTGCCGCTGCTTATCGATAAGCGACCACAATGGGCATTTATTCCACGCATCGGGACAAGCATTCCACTTATATTTCATCGCCCCACTCCCGCCATCCCCTTATAAGGGGGAAATAGAGCCCCCGCCTCACCGGCTTATCGTCAATTCTGTGCATGAGCGCCGCGTAACGGTCGAGTTGGGCGCGGTAGCGATCCTGTTCCCGGCTGAGAAAGCTTTCCAGGCCGGCACCCTCATGACTGCTGGTCTTATAGTCCACAACCCAGCGCTGGCCATCCGCGTCACAAAAGGTGCGATCGATGACGAGGTCCTGCGGCTGGTCATTGATAATCGCCGTCATGCGCAACTCGTTGCGGGCGTCCCGCTGCGGTCCCAGCAACCAGCGTCCGCGCGTGTCATTGACCGCATAAATGAGCGCCGCGATGATGCGATCGGCGGCTGTATCGGTTTCCCTGTTATTTGCATCCAGGCCGCATGCCGCCAGCTGTTGCCTGCAAGCAGGGCGCAGAGCCTCGATCCGCGCCGTGTCCCAATTCTCCAGCCCATCCTCGGCGATATGCCGCAACCAGCGGTGTACGATATTCCCGATATGACGGGCCGTTCCGCCAGCCCAGGAATATTCGATCTCGTCGCGTATCAAACTCACGGGCTGCCGGACATCCCATTTCACCGGCGGCGGCGGCGCCGGCAGAACCCAGTCCGAGACTAGGCGGCGCAACGATTGATCGATCGAATATTTGCCCCCCTGGCCCGGCGCAGCGCCATCGGAAACCAGCTGCAGCCCGGAAGAAACTGCCTGCGCAGCCGCTTCCTCATAAACCGGCTGAACCACGGGCCAAATTTTGCTCAGTAGGGATTTTCCGACCGGCGGCTTCAGCTCATACCGGCCGTCGTCGCTGAAAATCACGCCTGTGCTCCCGAGCAAGTGTAACCTTTTTTTTGCACGCGTTGCCGCGACGTAGAGCAGGCGCCCGTCTTCCAGATGTCCTTTTTCACCGTCAAGTTTTTCCAGCCAGGCATAGATGCGGTCTTCGTCCGCGCCGGTTTCCTGGATCGGCGCAAGCAGCAAATCGTCACCCCGGTTTTCACCCGGGGACGACCCCGTCCGCAAACGCTCCATCCACATAAACAGTTTTTTATCGTTACTGCGAGACGAGCGGCCAAGACCCGGCAGGATCACATGATCGAATTCCAGCCCCTTGGCCTTGTGTATGGTCATGATCTGCAGCGTATCGTCAGCCTTCAGGTCGGGTAACGCATAGAGACCGGCAAGGCCCGCCTCCAGCATGCCCGCCTCCGCACTGCCTGCTTCCTCGTGCGTTTCGAGGTAATCGAGATAGGCGGCCGCATCTTCAAGGTCGGCCGGATCGCCGGCGCAAGCAGGCCCTCCCAGCGAAAGCCATGCCATCTCGACTGTTTCACGCAGCGACTGGCGGTACCGGTTGTCCAGGCATGCCTTCAATGTTCCCCATATGCGGCGCAGCCGGGCTTGACCATCGGGCGAGACCGCCTCGATGCGCGACGCATCGTTGAGCAGCTCCCAGATGGTCTGGGCGTTTGCTGCCTCCGCATCGGCGCCGGGCGCGGCAATAGCGTCCATGGGGACGGAATCCGGGACTGAATCCAGCTGCACCGCAGCCAGCGCGTGGATATCCGCAAGCGTGAGGCCGCACCAGGGCGCCCGCAGCAGCGCAAGCCAGGCCAGCCGGTCCCCCGGATGGATCAATGCGCGCGTCAGGGCAAGCAGGTCCTGCACTACCGGCCGAGACGCCAACCCTTCAATTTCGATTGCGCGAAACCTCAACCCTTCATGCCTGAGGCGCGGCGCGATGTCCCGGAGGTGACTGCGGTTGCGCACCAGGATGGCTGTCGTGGCGGACGGATCATTTTTCCGCACTTGCAGCACAATCTCCGCGACCTTTGCTGCCTCGGCCGCGTGATCCTGATTGAAAAAAGCGTGCGTTTCAACCGGCGCGCCTTCGAGCGGGCTGCGCATGGCAGTGAACGCTATGTAGGGGGTTGCACCCAGGGCGATATTCTCCCGCTCCGGCATCACGCTTGCGAACGTATTGTTGACCCACTCCACAATACCGTGCTGTGACCGGAAATTAGCCGAGAGGGAAACCGGCTGCAACGCAATATTGCCGATCCCGGTAGCGCGGGCGCGCAGGAACAGGCCAACCTCGGCCTCACGGAAACGGTAAATGGATTGCATGGGGTCGCCGACTATCAGCATACTGCGTCCGTCTTCGGGCTCCCAACCCGCGGTGAGCCGGGTCACGAGTTCGTACTGGCTGATGGACGTATCCTGAAACTCGTCTATCAGTAGATGGCGAATCCGATAGTCGAGCGCGAGCGCGAGATCCGTGGGCATGTCGGGCTCGCCCAGCGCCCGCAGGGCGCCCTGGGCGACTTCGGTGAAGTCCACCTTGTCATGGGACTGGAATACGAGCCGGAGCTGAGCAGCGGCACGCGGCAACAGCCGCGTGATCGAACCCAGCACTTCCCATTGTTTTTCGGTGTAAGCGGGCGGCGGCAGGTACTCACGAATGTCGTAGAGCGCCTGACAAAGTGAACCGTCGTCATTCTCAGCCAACAGCGAAACCAGTGCACGTATCCTTTCTTTCCATGATTTCGCGATGTCTTTCCCGGCTTTGGTACTCCCGGGTGGAAACCCATCGCTGACCGTATACTGTCTGCGCCAGGCGCCTCCTTTTTCCTTTGTGAGCAACAGCCCGGCGATGGCTTGCCAGCAGGCAACATCCTGCTCTTCATCGCCGGGCAGCGCATTCAGTGCGGCAAGTTGCTCGTAACTCTCGTGACTGGTGGCAGGCGAAAGCCGGTCGTCCATGATTAAATTGCTGGCGGCATAGCGCACAAGCTCGACCAATTCATCTTGCATTGAACCGGGATGAGGTTCGAAAAGGCTGCGCAGGTGCTTGAGTGATTCCAGCCGGGTGCGTCTCAGTGCCGCTTCCAGTTCATCGCGTTCCCTGCCATGAACGTGGCGCAGCCAGTGGTCGCGCCGCGCCAGCATTTCGGAAAGCAGTGATTCGACGCGGGCCGCGTCATTGTCGAGATGCTCCAGCAGGCACCGGATATCCTGCGCCACCGCCTCGTCGCTTTCTAACAGACCGATCGTGATTCGCGCGGCTTCCCGGTACAGATCGGATGCATCCTCGATGGTTTCAGGCTGATAGCCGAATTCCGACAGGATTGGCATCTGGCGGATCAGCGCGGCGCACAGCGAATCAAACGTCTGGATGCGCAACCGTATGGGATTTTCGATCAACCGCCAGCCGGCCTCCGCGTCGCGCCGTACCGCCGCATCAGCCAGTTCGCGAGTAAGTTTTCCATGCTCGTTATCAGGGAAAGCGGGCGCTTCGACCCCGCTGTTTGCCTGGGAAAGTGCCGTAATCACCCGCTCGCGCATCTCTCCGGCGGCTTTTCGCGTGAAGGTTATCGCGACAATCTCTTCGGGCTCGTTGACACAGGTGAGCAGCTTGAGATAACGCTGAATCAGGAGCCCGGTCTTGCCCGATCCAGCCGGAGCCTGGACAATGAATGAATGCGCGGGATCCAGCGCACGGCGGCGCGCGGCGGAGTCCGGCGTGCCGGCCATGTCCGGGACGGGGGAAGGGTTGTTCATTCGTCCTCCTCCTCGTCAAATTCATCCCCGATTCTCTCATCGATACGGCAAAAGGCTCTCAAATCACAGTTGCGGCACGTGTGGGGATATTTTCTGGGATCGACATTGGCATCGCCGCCGGCGAAACTGGCTGCGATGCGGGCAATATTCGTACGCCAGGCCTCGATCAGTTCCTCCCACGAGCCGTACCGGTCACCCATGCGCGGTCCGGGAAATGCGGGTACATCAGGCAACAGATCGTCATCGCGCGCCAGAGCGGCGAATCGCATGTCGCCCATTCTGACCTGCGCAAATGCGATGGCTGCCGCATCTGGTTCGCTGGCGGCGAGGTACAACGGTAATTGCGGTTCCTCCAGTCTCTCGTCGAGCAGGGAACGCACCACCGGCGCCCGGGATTTGTAATCAATAATGATGCGGCGCCCGTCAGCGAGTTCATCCACGCGATCAAGGCGCGCTGTAAGAACAAGCCCTCCGATGTGGACGTTGCGCTTCTCTTCAATGGCGATCACCGCGAATCTGTCACGCTTCCGTTCTTCGTCAAGCCAGTCCCGTGCCAACCGCACCAGGCGACGCCGCTCGATCTCCGCAAAACGTTCGGACATTGCGGCGAGGCGGCTTCTACGCAGCCGGGCGATCGCTCCATCCGCCGCATGCCCGAGCATTGCTTCAAGATCCTCGTCATCAATGGTATCGAGCATATCCCTGGTCTTGAGCTGCTCCCATACCTGCGCAAGCATATGATGAAGAAGCGTGCCCCGCTCCGCCGCGTCCAGTCCGATGGAAGGCGATTCCAGCGCTTCCGCTCCCAGCCTGTGCAGTGCCAACGCACGGAATTGGCAAGCTGCATGATCTTTTATCACCGCCACACCACCGCGGATGCTGTGCCTGTCAGGCCGGTTCGAGCCTTTCAGGTCATCCGCCGTGACGAGCGCCGGAGCTTTGCCGTCGGCTATTCGCTCAAGCCTGCGCGCAGCGTGGATCAGATTCCGGTAATCCGGGTAGCTGGGCAGCATGAGCTCGCCCATATCAATATTCCGAATCAGGGAACTGGGCGAAAGCATGCGGGCCTCGCGGTCGTCGCTATGCCGCGGGTGGCTCAGAACGACTTCATCCGCGGCGGAAAGCCACGCATCGGTAAGCCGGTGCGCGAACTCGAGCGATGCGGCCGCGGAACCCTGCGGAAATCCGGCCGCTCGCTGCAGTTCGACGGGAAGGAAAGGATTCGGCCGCGGCTGGGGCGGCCAGGTTTCATCGGATAATCCCATTATCCAAAGATGATCGAACGACAGGCCGGCGGATTCCAGAACACCGAGTATCTGTATCGGCACATCCGGCGTCTCAGGCTGAAACATCACCTCCGCAGCCATACGGCGCAACCGGACCACAGCTTCGCTATAGTGAATGCGGGAAAGGACAGAATCGAGCGCGGCAAAATCCGCCAGAACTTCATGCCACTTTTTCAAGGTCTGATATTCAGATGAATCCAGATCACGCTCACCGGGAAAACCGAGAATCCGCAGTGCTTCCGAAATTCCTCTGGCCAATGCCGAAGGTTTGTGCAGACCGGTCAACTCTGCCTCGACGTAGCGGGCTAAGGTGGCCAGACCGTGCGCCAGAATGGGGCAGCGTGCGCCGCAATCTTCACGCTCGATCAGAGTTATCAGCCATTCGAGTGAAATCGTGAATCCGGCGCGCTTGCGCAACCGCACATCCAGCCGCGCGCGATCCATCATTTCAGTTTTACTGCCGCCAAGGTAAGGTGATCGAAGTAAAAGGCTTGCGCGCTCGAACTCAATTTTTCCGGAGCCGAGTTCAAGCGCCTGAAATACGGCGCTTACGAGAGGATAAGAAGTAAGCGCCACGCCAAGCGATGTATTGAACGGTAGCACACGCTCGGCGCGGTGCGGCAATGAATGCCGTACACCCGGATTCCCCGGATCCATGACTGAATCGAATATCCGTATGATCTGATTACGGTATTTGGAAAACTCCGGAACGACGATGCCTATACGTGCCGAGCCATTGGTCTCGAGCCGCGCCCGGGCCCAGGCTGCTGCGCGGCGGATCTCATGACCGCCATCGTCACAGGCAACGCGGCATACGCCGGGATCGCGCGGTGCCACCCGCGGACGAGGCTGTGCCATCACCACTTCATAGCCGGTCCCTTGAAGGCGGGTCAGCAATGCTGCCTGCTGGGGCGTGACGATGTCGAAACCGTAACAAACCAGCCGCTGCGGCTTGCGGCTCTCTGCATTGCCGGATGATCCGGGTAATCCGGGCATCAGGTCACACAGGCGTGCGCTATCGGTCTGGCGACCGCGGCGAGTGATCTCTTCGTAACGCCGTGACCAGTCCCGGAATGCCCTTGCGTCCTCGTTCAAGGGAAAGCGCTCGAGCTGCGGAATGAGATGCCACGCATGGGCAAGCTGCCAGGCCTCGCGAGCAAGTCTTGCCGCTTCCGGCACCGCAAGCAAAACCGTGCCCGTATCCGAACGATTTATAGCGCTCTCCCACAAGACCTGTTCTTGAGCAGGTTTGAGAAGCACGGGCAAGCCGCGTGCCTCGCGGGAGTACTGCAAATCTTCGTAAATACGTTCGATAAAAGCGGAAATTGGCAGAATATCGGCCGAATCCCAGACGGTAGCGCCCTGGGTGGCCTGGGTCCGGTCGAACTCGCTTTTAAGCGCCCTCGCGAGCCGCCGGTTGGGTGTGATCACCGTCACACCGGCCTGGGCGCCGGCGGCGAGATCCGCGAAAACGCCGGAGAGTAAAACCTGAGGAAAATTCAGAATGAAAGACATGCGGCAACATGCTACCGCTGCCGTATCAGCGTTCCAGTTTGTCCAGCTTGTCAGTTACCTTTGCCCATTCATCGGCATCCGCCAGGGCATCTTTTTTCTCGATGATCGGTTTCCAGGCCTTTGACAGCTCCGCATTAAGCGCCGTGAAATGCTGCTGTTCAAGCGGCACGTCGTCCTCGGAGTAAATGGCCTCCACCGGACACTCAGCTACGCACAGCGTGCAATCTATGCATTCGTCAGGATCGATCACCAGGAAGTTGGGGCCCTCGCGAAAGCAATCCACTGGACAGACATCCACGCAGTCAGTGTATTTGCATTTGATACATGCTTCAGTTACTACATATGCCATGACGGATCCTTGCTGAGCTCTTGCGGAATTCGCGATTTTACCAGAAAAATTATGGGGGACGCCATAACTCTATCACCCTCGGAGTACTTGTCGAGCATGGCGTGTTTGATCCCTTTGTGATCCATTTGACCCTTGCCGCAGCCGCAGTTTCTTGCGCTTCTCGCTTCCTGGGGGGATAGCTCGTCATGCCCTTTCTTTTACCTTGATCTCCAGGGTGACCCGCAACTCATCCGGGGTGGCCGGCCACTCCAACCTCAGTGTGACTGCCTGCATGATTTTTTCGAAACCCGCCTCCGACTGTGATACGGAATGGTAAGGCTGCGCGTACAACGATGCCGGAGGTGAAGCGCTAAGCTCGATACTTCCCTGGAGCTCATCGTCATCCAGTGTTATATCCGTCATGCCATGCAATTCGAGCGGTTGCCCGAATCCACCGGGAATATGGCCCCGATGAATATAGCGTCCGCCCCAGCCATCGGAACTCGGCATGGCGAGATTGATCTCTGTGCTGAACACGCCTCCCGCGTCCCCGGTGAACCGGTACGACACTTCCAGCCGGTTGTCCACCAGATCAAAACTTTTTGATATCTGCAACGAAGGCATCTGCAGCGAAGACAGTTCCGCATGGCAGTAGGGGCCGCTGGCGGCGAATGGCTCGTGCCGGTAGTCCACGGTTTTACCGTTCATGCGATCCACGAACAATCCCCGCGCATCACCATCGACCTCCAGATCTCCCACATCTATCCTGTCCTTGAAGCTGACTCGCTCATGGGCCGACGCGATGCCGCTGCCGCTGTGTCCGCTGTTTTGGTTATGGCGGATTTTATGATAGTAATACTCGGCCTGGCGCCGCAGGGTATCGCCAAAATTATGTCTCAACGGATAGGAATCCAGCTCGCAAATACTTCCGCTTCCATCCAGCTTCAGCACCGCCTGAATCAGCCCGTTCTGCAAATACATTTCATCCACCCCGTCGAGATCGCTATCCTCGACAAACCGCACCGGCCGCGGCGCACAGGCATCCAGCATTGCTTCCAGTTCGACGATTGCGTTATATACCGCCCGCCGCAGATGGGGTAGATACAGTCCCCCGAACAGGCCATGCCAATATGCGTCGTTGGCTTGGGACTCATAGAGTTTCGCCTTCATGATGCTGCTGCGTTGCGCATCCGGCATGGAGTCGAGCCGTGTCGAAAGGCCCAGCATGCGTTTATGCATCCAGTTGGACTCGGGATACCGGGAAAAGAAATTTTTCCAGATACCGCCGCGCAGAAACGCCTTGTGCTGCTCATACCAGCCAGCCGACTTTGCCTCCCGGACCAGATCGGCATAAATATGAGCGGGTCGTGCGGGCAAGGTCCACTCATTCATTTCGATATACGAAGTGGTAGGCAGATACACCACCCCGCGTGTTCTCTCCGCAGAATGATAATCACGGTAGTGCCGGGTGCGAATCATGGGCGATGCCAGCACGCCCTGGATGAATTGATCGAGCCACCCTTTTTCGTATACCCATTCGTACGTCTCCGGCCAAATACCAAATTTCTCGATGTCGTCGAAATAGATCGCTGCATTGCCTCCACCCGTGCTTTTTGTTGCCAACGACTCGATGTAAGCCACCGCTTCATCGGCCGGAGAGAAGGGCAGCTTGTAACGCAGGGCTTCCGAAATGGGAAATAAATCCAGTGAACGTCCATCCTCCTCGGTAGTGAAATAACCGTCCAGTTGCGCCACCGTCTTGCCGGCACAAAGAAAGTGATAATCATCCACGATGACATAGTGGATATCGCAATCAGCCAGTGCCGGGACCACGGTTGATTCCCATACGCGCTCGGTCAGCCAGGCGCCCTCCGGGCGCTGCCCCAGCTTCATCTCCAGCTTGTCGGAGAATGTCTGGATCTGCCCGATGCGATCGCGGTTGGGAATCGCCGCCAGTACCGGCTCGGTGTCACCCGCACCAAACAATTCGACCTGCCCGCGGGCGACCATTTCCCGCAACAGGGCCATATCCTCGGGATAGTGATTCAATAGATAATCCAGTAGCCAGCCGGAAATATGCAATGCGAAACAGAACTCCGGGTAGCGGTAAACCACCTGCAGAAAGGGCCGGTAACAGCGGACGTGGGCATCGGCCAATACCGCCGGAAAATTGCCGACAGGCTGGTGAGCATGAACACCCAGAAGCAGAGAGATGGGTTGAGGCATGGAGCTATTCTCCAAAAAGAGCGCCGGGCACGTTTTATACGAGGCGCAACGACGCTATGGCGGACTGCTGCATTCGGGAACAGTCCCGCAAAACCAGTTTCTCCTGCCGCCGGCCATCCCCGGATTTGCGGCCGCTGTGGCTTCCATGACGATATCGCCATCCTTGGAGGGCTAGCATCCTGTCGGACTTAAAGGAAATCGGCTGCAAAAGCGTCTGGCCGGTCAGCCACTTTTTTGCTTCGATTCTTCAAGTCCGACAGGCTGTTAGAGGGAATACTGGCTCTTCCGGCAGTTGTCACGAGGCACGGCGCATTGCGCCGCCGGACTCGGGCGTTCCATCGGCCCGGCCGCCATGGCTGATGGATTCACGTACCGGCACTGGCACTGGCAGCCTCAACAGACCATAAAGATTGGCCAGGTTGGCGCGGAACAATTTATCGAAGCTCTGTACCACATTGGGCGGATTGTAATCTCCCAACCACCAGAACCAGTCGGAACTTTCGCAAGAAGCGAGTTGCCGTTCCGCTTTGGCCTTTTCCTCTCCGGTCAAACGTCCGCTCTGCATCACCAGATCGTAACTATGCTTGGCCGCACACAGCAGATCCCAGGCCTGGTTTTTGTCCCTGTCACCGATCCAGGTCGAAAAGCTCCCGTAAACCCAGCTGCCGGCGGCCAAAACCGGCAGGGTGACAGCATCCTCCGGTTTAACCGATGCAATGTAATCACGGTAGGTTGTGGGGCGGATCACCGCATGGTTTTCGAGTATCGTATAGAGATCGTGGAGGAAATAATAGCCGTTGTAGGGATAATATTCCCAAGCGTTTTCACCGTCGAGTATCACGCTTACCACCGGGCTTTCGCCAGGTATCGCATTACGGCTGATATCTTCCAGAGAATGTGTCAGATGCTCGGCGGCGTCGTGCCCGAACCATTTGGAATATTCGAAACCTATCATGTCGGAAAGTCTCTCGTCACGAAAGAAACAAACGAGATTGTCCGATTTACCTGCTATCCGATAGGCCCGGTAGAGATAACGGCTCCGTTCAGG
>DASVYI010000360.1:0-2051 GCA_036392275.1 Nitrosospira sp.
CGTGAGCCGGCTATTTTGGGGACCATCCGGGAAAGTCTGGAAAATACGTTTTACCGATGTCACGGAATCGGTAGGCGGCCGGGAAATCAATTATCCCGTTTTACAATCAGGCGGAGTGATCAAGGCAATGGCTGTGTTCGAAGACCGGCAGGGAGGTTTGTGGATCGGAAATCGAACGACAAGAACAGTTTTTTACCTCCGCGATGGTCAAGTTACCCGCTACTCGGAAAAGGAATGGGGCTTGAAGGGAATACCGCTAAGTCCTGCCATGCATGACGATGAGGGCGGAATGTGGTTCACGACGGCTCTTAGCTTGCAAGAGGCCGACGGATTGGTTCGGTTCAAAGACGGAGGATTTACGTTCTATGGGCAGGAACATGGCCTGCCCCAGGCTGTTTATTATTCCGTGTGGTCTGATCGTGAAGGAGCAATCTGGGTGGGCACGTCCAAGGGGTTATACCGCCTGAAACGAAAATTGGTGGTCTACCCGTCTTGAGTTGATTGGATTGGTGAGACCACCGTCCACAAGAGTTCTTTGATACTCCAGATACGATCGGTTAATCCCGCTGCCATTGCTGGCGTTCGCGGTTCAAATCGCCGCTTCTCTTCTTCGACCTCGACTCGCAACGTTTTGACTTCACGCGTCAAATTGTAAACCGCATCTTCCCACACCGAGGACGCCTTGAGCATTTCCAGTTCCTTCGAGAACGAGAGCGTTTTACGCACCAACCGCCCGTTGATATGCCTCGACGTCAGGTTCGTGCGCTCAACATAGGAAGTATGCGCTCCGACCAGATCAAGCGTTGTTTGGTCGCCGTAAATGACATCCACTTTGACCTCGACGACGCGGCCGCCTTCACGATGCTTGACCACTTGCAGGTAATGCCATCCGGGCTGCGGTTGTTTCTTTTCAGGTGGCAGGCCCTTGCCGCCGGGCTTGCGCGCCGGGACTTTCCCCCAGGTCTCGACCATCGCTTCGCGGTAGGCGCCTTTGCCGTCGGTGGCGATCGCTGGCGGAGCCAGTTTGTGCCCACGTTCTTTGATCTGCTTCATCAAGTCCTGCGCGACTTGTTCTTCGGTCTTGGCGATGGCGCGTCCGACCCGCAGTCGCGTGTCAGTTTCGAGCGCTGTCCCACGCCAGAAGGTGCCTCGTCGGTCTTCTTCTCGAAGCCCTTTTTTTCGCCCTTGTGGCCGACATAAGTCCAGAGGGCGTCCAGTTGCGCGCGGCTCATCTTGTGATCCCGCATCAGCGCCTGCTCAATCCGTTCCATCTGAGGGGCGGCCTCGAGCAGCCAGGCGCTGATGGTTTCTTCTTTGATACCTTTGATGCGATGGATTGCCGCAAGAGAATTTCGTTCGGCCAACATCGCGAAGCATTCAATGATCGTTTGCTCGTCGTACTGCTTGCCGTGGAAGACCGTGCCCTTGGTTTCAGCAACGACCTTTTTGCAGGTCGTGCATTGCCATCGCTGACGGCCTTTGCGCGTCAAGCCGAATTTGCGTAGATTCCCGGCGTTTACGCGCCCATAATCGGCGCACTTCTCGTTCCAGCAGAACGAACTGGGAAGCAGCAATTCATCGTTTTTGCCCGGCTTTGTCATAGCGCCGGGCATTGTAATTCAACTCAAGTTCGGGAGACGACCGGAAATTGAAGACGTCATCATTGGCGCGGGTTACCCGTGCGGAGCGCAGGGTCAGAATGTCGCCCGCGTCTCGTCCATTCTGGCCGGTTTGCCGGTTTCGGTGGCGGCGACTACGGTCAATCGTTTCTGCTCCTCGGGCTTGCAGTCTGTGGCAATGGCCGCGCACCAAATCATGGTCGAAGGCGTGGACGCAGCCATCGGCGGCGGCGTCGAAAGCATCACCATGCTGGGACGCGACAACAATCCGCATCCGGTGGTCAAGGAAATGAAGCCCGGGATTTACATGGTCATGGGCGACACCGCCGAAATCGTCGCCAAACGCTACGGCATCAGCCGCCAGGCACAGGACGAATACGCGCTTTCCAGCCAGCAGCGCACCGCCCGCGCTCAGGCCGAAGGCTTCTTCAA
>DASVYI010000361.1:0-1743 GCA_036392275.1 Nitrosospira sp.
AGAGTTGCTTTGGCTGCGCTATTTCCCCGGAGGAAGTGAACAGTTGACGATGGAAAAATCCGGCGGCGGCTTCGACATCAGTGAGCAGGCGGCGCAACTGGAGACACATGTCCAGATGAAGTCGGGGGTGATAAACAGCTCGTTATTCGCGGCGGTGGATAGCGCGGGTGTGCCCGAGAGCATTGCCTTGCAGATCGTGGATATTCTGGCGTCGGACATCGATTTTCACAGGGATTTGCGCAAGGGTGACCGCTTTACAGTGGTGTATGACTCTCTCTACAGCAATGGCGAACCTGCGAGGCCCGGAAGAGTGCTCGCAGTGGAATTCGTCAATCAGGGGACGCCGCACCGGGCTTTATATTTTCAGGCGGACGATGGTGAAAGCGGGTATTACGCCCCGGATGGCAAGAATTTACGGAAGGCTTTCCTGCGGTCCCCGCTCGAGTTTTCCCGCATCAGTTCGGGGTTTTCCAGTGCCCGTTTTCATCCGATCCTGAAAACGTGGCGTGCCCATAGCGGCATAGACTACGCTGCGCCAACCGGCACGCGCGTAAAGGCGGCCGCTGATGGGACTGTGGCTGTTGCCGGCTGGCAGGGTGGTTACGGTAACGTCGTCATCCTGCAGCATCAGGGGACATACTCCACCGTTTACGGCCACCTGTCGGCCTTCGCCAAAGGTTTGCGCACGGGTCAGCGCGTCAGCCAGGGTGACGTGATTGGGCACGTTGGTGCAACCGGAATGGCGACGGGACCGCATCTGCATTATGAATTCCGCTTCAATGGTGTCCAGCGTGATCCATTGAAGGTTGCCATGCCGGCTGCGAATCCTGTTTCATCCAGACACATGCCGGCATTTTACGGACATACGAAGCCGCTGATGGCCCGGCTGGATATGCTGCGCGGGACCAGCCTCGCGTTCCTGGATTAATTTCAACAAGCAGTCATCAGCCCGATCAACTCAATCGGCTTATTTGGCTCATCTGGATTGGCCAGCTTCTTCAGTCCGTTCGGCCAAGTCAGCATCCAATCGCAATGATGGAAGAGTTGAAACCCGCTTACTATATCGGCCTCATGTCGGGTACCAGTCTCGACGGAATCGACGCGGTGGTGGCCGATTTTGGTTCGTCAACCCCATCTCTGCCGCACACCTTTTATTTGCCTTTCGATCCGGATCTGCGCAGCCGGCTGCTCGATCTGCATCAAGCGGGCTCTGATGAGCTGCACCGCGCAGCCATGCTGGGTAATGAGCTCGCCCGGCATTATGCGGAGGCCGTGGCTGGTCTGCTCGATGTTGCCGGGTTAAAACCCCATGAAATTGTTGCGATAGGCTGTCATGGACAGACGGTGCGTCACTGCCCGCAACCCGGGGCAGGTTATACCATTCAACTATCCAGTCCCGCATTGCTGGTTGAGCTCACGGGCATCACCGTGGTGGCAGACTTCAGAAGCCGTGACATTGCTGCGGGGGGGCAGGGCGCTCCCTTAGTTCCCGCCTTCCACCGGGTGCTGTTCCACGATCCGCAAGTTCATCGTCTTGTCATCAACATCGGTGGAATCAGCAATCTGACCAGTCTCGCCCCCGAGGGAAAAGTTACCGGCTATGACTGCGGACCCGGCAATATGCTGATGGATGCCTGGTGTCAGCGCCACACCGGCAAAAGCTATGATGAGAATGGAGTCTGGGCGGAATCAGGCGAGGTCATCGAAGCGCTATTCGAGAAGCTCCTGGCACTTCCTTTTTTT
>DASVYI010000362.1:0-3993 GCA_036392275.1 Nitrosospira sp.
TTACAGTCAATGCATTATTTTTCGATCCGGTCCACGAAGAGATCTGGGATTACCTGAACGGCTACGAAGACATCCAGGCGCGACGCTTGCGCATTATTGGCGACCCCATGCGGCGTTATCGCGAGGATCCGATACGGATGCTCCGGGTAGTCCGCCTTGCCGCCAAGCTCGATATGCAGCTCGACCCCGACACCGCCGCACCCATTCGCGATCTTGCCCCACTGTTGCGCAATGTGCCCCCATCGCGGCTGTTTGACGAAATGTTGAAGCTGCTGCTATCGGGCCACGCGCTCTCCTGTATTGCCGAATTGCGCAAACGCAAACTGCATCATGGTTTGCTCCCCATGCTGGACGTCATATTGGAGCAGCCATTGGGCGAGCGCTTCATCACGCTCGCGCTCAAAAATACCGACGAACGCGTGCGTCAGGAAAAACCGGTGTCTCCGGGTTTCCTGTTCGCGGCTCTGCTGTGGCATGAAGTGCTCGCCGCATGGAATAACCGCCAGGCCGCGGGAGAAAAATTGATTCCGGCTCTGCACCAGGCGATGGATGATGTGCTGGTGGTACAAAACAAGAATCTCGCAATCCCGCGAAGATATGATGCCATCATGAAAGAGATCTGGGCGATGCAACCGCGTTTCACGGGCCGGGCGGGACGCAGGCCGTTCCGTTTGTTGGAACACCCACGTTTTCGCGCCGCGTATGACTTCATGCTGCTGCGTTGCCAGAGCGGCGAAGTGGATATGGAACTGGGCAAATGGTGGGAAGGTTTTCAGCGCTGCGGTCCGGGCGAGCGGGAAGCCATGCTGGTCGATGACGAACTCCCCAAAAGGCGCAGAAGAGGCCGGGGACGCCGCAAGTCCGCTTCTGCGGACAAGGCCGACCCAAGCAGTTCAGCGCCGGGTTTGCCGGAATAACCCATGGCATGTACCGGTTACCCGCACCACGCCGTTTGCAGGGCATTCATCGCGCTGGGCAGCAACCTGGACGATCCGGTATCCCACGTACGCAGAGCGCTTGATGAGCTGTCATGGCTTCCTTCAAGCCGCCTGCTCATGCATTCCTCACTTTATCGCAGTGCGCCGATGGGGCGTCTGGATCAGCCCGACTTCATCAATGCCGTGGCGCAAATTGAAACCCGTCTCGCGCCCCACGATTTGCTCGATGCCCTGCTCGAAATCGAGCGCTGCCACGGGCGCGTGCGGGAATATGCCAATGCGCCGCGAACGCTGGACCTGGATCTCCTGATGTATGATGAACTGCAGTGCGAAGATCACCGGCTGATCCTGCCGCACCCGCGCATGCATCAACGGGCGTTCGTTCTGCAGCCGCTTCTGGAAATTGCCCCCGGCTCCAGCATTCCGGGCCACGGTTCCGTCATGCGCTTGCTGGCCGCATGCGCGGGACAGCGGCTCGAACGGGACTGAGGCAATCGAAATTGAAGCTGGAGGAATATCGCCATATCGTCATAGAGGGTCCGATCGGGGTGGGAAAAACCAGTCTGGCGCGACGAATGGCGGACCATCTTCACGGCGAACTTCTGCTGGAAAAACCGGGCGAGAATCCGTTTCTCGGAAAATTCTATGAGGATATTCCGCGGCATGCGCTGCCAACACAATTGTTCTTTCTGTTCCAGCGAGCGGATCAATTACAGGGACTGGCGCAACCAGACATGTTTGCCAGGCCGATCGTAAGCGATTTCATGCTCGACAAGGATCCGCTATTCGCCAGGCTCACGCTGAATGACGCGGAATATGATCTGTACCGTAAAATCTTCTGTCATCTTCAGCCGAAGGCGCCGCCGCCCGATCTGGTGATTTATCTCCAGGCGTCTACCGCCACGCTGGTCGAGCGAGTCAAACGGCGTGGCAACAATTTTGAAAGGAATATTTCCGAGGAATATTTGCGACGGCTGGCAGACAGTTACGCCCGTTTTTTTCATCTGTACGAAGATGCACCGCTTATGATAATCAATAGCGAAAATCTGAATTTTGCCGACAGCCAGGCGGATTTTGACCTGTTGGTGCAGCAAATAGAAAAAATGCGCGGCCATCGGGAATATTTCAATCGCGGAATTTGAGGGCGTTTGGCAGGGTCCCAGCCGATCAGATAGGGGGCCATAAACAATGAGGATCCGGATATGCGCACGACACAGGACACTTTTCAGAAAATGCGGGATGATGGCGAGAAAATCGCCATTCTCACCTGCTATGACTCAAGCTTTGCCGCGTTGCTGGAAAACGCGGGGGTAGATATTTTGCTGGTGGGTGATTCGCTGGGCAATGTATTGCAGGGTGAGGAGAGCACCCTGCCGGTGACCCTGGATGACATGGTCTACCACACCCGCTGCGTGGTGCGCGGGTCAAGCAAGGCGTTCGTCATGGCGGATATGCCCTTCGGCACATCCCAGGTAAGCCCGGAAGACACGTTTGAGAATGCTGCCGAACTGATGGCGGCGGGGGCCAATATGGTCAAGATCGAAGGTGGCTCGATCATGGCGGAAACGGTCGAATTCCTTACTCGCCGCGGCATTCCGGTCTGCGGCCACATCGGCCTGACACCCCAATCGGTGCACCAGCTCGGCGGCTATAAGCTACAGGGCCGAACCGGCCATCAGTCAAAACAGTTGCTGGAAGACGCGGTCGCGCTGGAAAACGCGGGTGCCAGCATGCTGCTGATGGAAGTTGTGCCAGCGCTGCTTGCCCGGCAGGTTACAGAAAGACTCTCCATCCCCACGATCGGTATCGGCGCTGGCAGGGATTGCTCCGCGCAAGTACTGGTCCTGTACGATATGCTCGGTATTTATTCCGGCAAGAAAGCGCGTTTCATGAAGAACTTCATGAGCGGCGCGGGAAGCATCCACGAGGCAGTGACCAATTACGTGAAGGCAGTAAAGGCCGGGGAGTTTCCTGGGCCGGAACACGCCTTCTGACTCCGGACCGGGCTTGGAAATCATTTCCGATATCGCATCCTTGCGCGCACGTCTCGCGCACGAGTCCTCCATCGGCTTCGTTCCGACCATGGGTAACCTGCACGAGGGCCATTTGTCGCTGGTGCGAGCTGCGCAACAGAAAACTGCCTGCGTTGTGGTGAGCATTTTCGTAAACCGCCTGCAATTCGCACCGGCGGAGGATTTTGACCAGTATCCGCGCACGCTGGCTGACGACTGTAAATTGCTCGAAGACCAGGGTGTTGTTCATATCGCGTTCGCGCCTGGCGAGGAAACCCTTTATCCGGTGAAACAGGAGTTTGTGCTGGATCCCCCGCCGGTGGCGGATACGCTGGAAGGCCAATTCCGCCCCGGATTCTTCCGCGGGGTATCGACAGTCGTACTCAAACTTTTCAATATCGTGCAACCGCGGGTAGCCGTATTTGGAAAAAAAGACTATCAGCAATTGCACATCATGCGCAAACTGGTGCAGCAACTCAACGTTCCCGTGGAAATTGCCGCGGTCGATACGGTGCGCGCGCCGGATAACCTGGCATTGAGCTCCCGCAATCGTTATCTGACGCATGCGGAACGCGCGGAGGCCACGCGGTTGTACCGGGTTTTATCGCAGGTCAAGCAAAGCGTGGAGTGTGGCAGCAGGAATTTTCATGAATTGGAAAAGAACGCAATGGAAATTCTGCGCGACCGTGGATGGGACGTCGATTATATCGCCATTCGCCACCGCGACACCCTGATGCCGGCGTCCGAGTGCGCTGAAGATATCGACATGGTTGTACTTGGAGCGGCAAGGCTGGGCAAGACCCGGCTAATAGATAACCTCGAAGTGAGCATCAAGAACTGATCGAAGATCAGGAGTTTTAATACCGCGCCTGAGATCAATAGCCTTGTCTATTTTGCTTCGTACATTCTTCCTCAGCGGCCAAACATCCGATTCCAGATGAGGCAAAAGTCCGTCGTGTTTTAACGACAGATGATAACCCATATTTATCAAAGCGTTATATCTTCCTATTGATTTTACGTTGCTCACGAGCAACAGTTCACCA
>DASVYI010000363.1:0-2313 GCA_036392275.1 Nitrosospira sp.
CACGCATGACTTTAACGCCGCCTTGAATGACGGCCTCAGGCGATGGATGACGGGTTTCTTCGACAATGATTTCAAGCGCCGCTTGGCCTGTATGTTCCGTAGACTCCAAAAGATGAATCAGCCGGGAGGTGAACGCGTTGATTTCCATGAACTGAACCTGGTCAACCGCGTCGCGAAACACCAGTAAACAGGTGTGAGCTGCAGAAACTCGAGCGTGTGGAGCAATACGATGCACGGGCCAGCCATAACATAGATTGGCGAGTACCGGATTCAAAACCGGACGCTGTTCAAGCAAACTGCCCGCCGGGTCGATCGTCGCCCAGTCCGGCGCGTCGGTCGAATCGGCAAGCGCCAGCTCTATCCATTCATAATGCGCCAATTCCAGCACGAATTCCGGATAAGTCGCGGGCAGGGCGCCGTCACGTTGCAGAAACTGCACGAATTCCTCGGGTATCTGGCGAAAAAAAGGTGAACGGCTGTGATGGCCGGCAAGAAAACCGCGCACCAGTCGTGACCACCGCCGCTCCCCCAACACTTTCCGCAGGACCGGAAAACAAGTCAGCAGAAAACGTTCGATATTCTGGTAAACCAGTTTCCGGTAAATTCGCATGCCCCGGGCTTCGATACCGCGCGGGCAGGGGTTCGCCTTGGGATTACGGATATGCGAGGTAAACGCGTATTGGAAGCGCTGAAACTCGGGCTTCAATCCGGACATGGGCTCGCCTCCTCGGCATGCCGGGCCTGAATCACCTTGATGCGTTTGATTTCATGCATCAGTTCGCGAAGAGGCGGAATATTGAAATCGCGTTCCAGGAGTGTAGGCACAACGCCATGTATGCGGTAGGCATGTTCCAGTAATGACCACACCGGATCGATGATCCCGGCGCCGTGCGTATCGATAATCAAATCCTCGGCTTCCCGGTGATGCCCGGCCACATGCATATAGACGATTCGTTCGGTGGGCATGGCACGGATGAATTCCGCAGGATCGTAAGCATGATTGACGCTATTGACGTACACGTTGTTCACGTCAAGATGCAGGTCACAGTCCGCTTCAACCAGCACAGAACGGATAAAATCCGCTTCGCTCATTTCCATAATGGGCGCCTGCACATAATAAGAAGCATTTTCGAAGGCAATGCGGCGCTCCAGGATATCCTGAGCACGGCGGATGCGTCCTGCAACATACCTCACCGCTTCCCCGGTGAAAGGTATTGGAAGAAGATCATAGAGGTGTCCTTCATCCGAACAGTACGATAGATGCTCGGTATAAAGGGGTATTCGATGCTGGTCGAGAAATTTCCGGATCTTTCGCAGTAGTGCCTCATCCAGCGGTGCAGGGCTGCCGATCGAGAGCGAGAGGCCATGGCAAACGAAGGCGTAGCGCTCGGTAAGTCCGCGCAGATCCCTGCTCAACACGCCGCCGAGGCCGATCCAGTTTTCGGGAGCGATTTCAAAAAAATCGATATCAGAAGGAACGTGGGCCTTTAGCGCGGGAATCAACTCCCGCCGAAGACCCAATCCTGCGCCTGAAATAACTGGAGCTACCCCATGGAATTATTTCGGAGGGATTATTTCTTCATTGCGCCATGCGGCGCCGTATTCGGAGCGGAAGCGGACCTTCCCGCATAACCATCGGCCTCAGGCTGATCGACCGCGCCGTCCTTGTTGGTATCGATACTGTCGAAGATGGTTTCGTGGTGTTTGAGAAATTCCTCCTTGGTCACCTTGCCGTCCTTGTTGACATCAAGCCTCGACATGCCGCATTGCCCCTCGGCGGATTTTGTTCCACCGGAACCGGATGATTTTGCGCCACCATATTTGTTGGGATCAACCCTGTCGGCGTAGGCAAGCATGTAGCCCCTGTCCAACGGTTGTGCGGCGAAAAGATCGTCAGCCGCCGATACGGGGGCACCGCCCAGGCTGGTAGCCATGGCAGAGCCAACGGCAATACAAATGAAGGACTTCTTGTTGCGCATAACACTCTCCTGAGTATGGAGAAAATATTATGTCACAATTTCGAAAAGCCCGGGCGGCCGGAAAAGATCGGGGCAGGAATAAACCATTCAGCGTAAAAGATGGAAACGCCCATTTATTTTCTCTTCAGGGGTATTCAAGCGATGAGAATTCTGCAAGAATTCGTGCTTCCTTGCATGGACGGTAAAACCGCTGGAGCTCCACAGGTCGGCGCACAGCTTGATGTTGAGGGGGGTGCGACGCAGGCTTGACGGAATGCCCGGGCGAACAAAAGATTAGTTGCTGTATAATATTTTAAGATCTTTATAAGTCACCAGGAATAAAGGAATATTAATA
>DASVYI010000364.1:0-2998 GCA_036392275.1 Nitrosospira sp.
TCAGGCGCATGCCATAGGCGGCGTCCCGGTCGAACTTCATCGCGGAATTGACTTCGTAGAAGTGAAAATGCGAACCGATCTGTATGGGGCGGTCGCCACCGTTGGAAACCGTCAGGGTCTTGGTTTTTCTGCCCGCGTTAAGCTCGATGTCGCCAGGTTGCGTAAATACTTCACCTGGAACCAATGGTATTCTGGCCATCATAGTCTCCTGATTTTAGTCTTCTGATTTTTTAGGGAATCGGGTTGTGCACGGTCACGAGCTTGGTTCCGTCAGGGAACGTCGCTTCGATCTGGATTTCGGGAATCATTTCCGGGACCCCCTCCATCACATCGGAACGGGTCAGCACCTTTCTGCCCTCAGCCATGAGCTCAGCCACCGTATGACCGTCACGCGCGAATTCCAGCACCGTGCTGGTAATCAAGGCGACAGATTCCGGGTAATTAAGCCTTAAGCCGCGTGCCTTGCGCCTTTCCGCCAGCAACCCGGCAGTGAATATCTGAAGCTTGTCTTTTTCCCTGGGTGTAAGATCCATTTTTTTCTCCTTTGTAAATTAACAGTCGTTGCCGCAAAAATAATGATGGCTCAGCGCCATCATGTATTCCACACGCGAGGCACCATGGCCTCGCGGCCCAGCATGGCCGGCCGGAGATGGCTCCAGGCATTCAGCATTACCCGTCGCGCCGTTTCGCTCGAATTGCCCAGGTAACGGGCAATCACCAAGCCTTTCAATTGAGAAACACCGGCTTGGCCCCCGCTCGCCGCAATTGCGGATGCACCTTCCCGCGCCGCCTCCAGCACCGCTGCGGAAACAGTTTGTCCCGATGCAATCAACGTGGCGCAGACCGTGCCGCCGGCAAGTAAAAGAGGATTGGTCATTGCCGGACTACCACCCGTCAGTACTAGCTGCTCATACCATATCAATTTACCCTCGCGCCGGATGGCGATGCGCTGGCCGATCCTTCCGGAGTCGAACGACTCGCCCGAAGCCGTGCGGCCAAAACATAAAATCTCGCAGCCGATGTAGGTCGCTTCCTTCCCCAGCGTCACGTTGTGCTCGAGCTCGACGTGTACGTCATCGAAAAAAATGGTTTCCTGCGGGAACCATTCGAGCGACCCTCCGGAATCGATATCCAGCGTTACGTCCTGACGTGAAACATGGCCATTGGCCTTATACCATTTGGCCGCTCCCGGGGTTGCCACTTGCGCTCTTCCCGCTGGGCCAACCTTGACTGCAATCTCCAGCTGATCCCCGCCGACAACCCCGCCCGGGGGATGTATGATGACCGCCTGGCAAACCTCGCGGCCCTCCGGATAGAGCGGCTTTTGAACCAGCAGAGGACCGAAATGATCCCGTTTTATCAGTCTCGTTATACCCCCGTCCTCTTCAAAACCGAGAAACAATCTTGCCTGCAACGGCGTATCCTGGGCATCGGACCCGGACACGGATCGTTGCTGCGCAGGGTACAGGAGATGAACCGAAGCGGCATCCCGGCTGATTACCGGATCTTCGGAGCGAGGTGTCGAATGTACTGTCATTGTCTCTTGTCTATTCGGTTTACCGGCAATAAAAGTCTGGCGCAACCCGAAGGCAGTACGATATGCAGCGTTGATTCGTTTGACAAAATCTCAGACATCACATCTGCAACTGAAACGATAATTTAAAGACATCGACCTTGTTACCGGTCACGTTTGGCGCGTAATTCAAGCCCTTGGTGGCAAGATCGCCGTGCTGGTAATACGCGGAAATACGTGCTTTAAAGCCGTCGATGATATAGTTCACCCCGCCCTCGATTTCCTCGCGGTTACTGCTGTGGTTGGGTTGAACACTGGTAAATCTTCCATACGGCTGGAACCTTCCGATTCCAACCTTGACTGGTATCAGATACAGCCCGGTAACTGTCCAGGATTTTCCGTCAAACATGCAGAAGCAGTCCGGATCGGAAAATGCGGCAGGTGAAAAGTTGGCATAGAACTGCTTGTATTCGGCATTGACGGTTGCCACCCCCAGATTTCTGGGCAGCACTTTTTCAAGAAGCGCATCGCCGACAAGTCCAAGAAAATTGCTCCGGTGGGCAAACGAACCAGCGCCATTCTTTTGATACGATGCGCCGAAAGCCAGCGCCAGGATATCTCCGGCCTTACCGAAATACGTGCTGCTGGTGTAATAACCGGGGTTTTTCTCGGGGTTCAAAAAGTTGTAGGTGAAACGGCCCGCGTACAGCGGGCTGTCGCCCTGGTTGGGCCCGAAACCCTGGGAGGAGGTCAGGCCGCGGTATACCCCGGCCGCGTATTGCAGGGTACCCGGGACAAAACCGGGTTCAAGGCTGCCCCAGAAGGTGCCGCCATCATCGCGGCCATACCTGCCCGCGCCGCCAAGGCCGAATTTGGTGCTGAAGTCCTGGGAGAAAAATGGCGTCTTGAAGGCATCGTGAGTCGCCTGGAAAAAAGGCCCGCTCAACTCACCCCGCTCGGTGGGTACCAGCATGCGTCCGCCCCAGATATTGATATACCGGTTAAACTCGAGCTTTCCTATCGCGTCGAGAATATTGTAGGACATCTTGGGATTGGCTCCCGGCTGGGTATTATTACAGAAAAAACATTCGGTATTGAGTTCGAACTTGACGTATTGATGCACCTGTCCATTGACGTAGACACGAGCGTTGTCGATGAGGAATCCCCCATCGAAACGGTCGGCCGCCTTGTTCTCGATCCACCGGCCCGAACCGCGGAAACCCATGCCCACGGTCACCCACTTGGTATCATCGATCGTGTACTTGGGCCCGCTCGGAAGATTGACTGCCGAGCTGAAATCCGTTGCACCCGCCACGGATGACAAAAACCAGTAACCGGCTATCAATACCGTGAGCGAGGCTGCGCGAACAAAAAAATTTCTCCTTTTCCCTCCCCCGAAACCATTTTTTTGTAAAGTGCTCTCAGCCGATGCTGTTACATAACTGGTCATTTATATCCCTTCTTTCGCAAAATATGCCCCGCTTG
>DASVYI010000365.1:0-1819 GCA_036392275.1 Nitrosospira sp.
CCGAAGTGGCCGCGGCGGTAAACTTCCTGATCGACAATTATGACCGCTTGGAGGAGATCGAGGTAGATGAGCTGGTGAAATTCATTCCCGGCCCAGATTTTCCGACCGGTGGCGTGATTGTTGGAGCCGAAGAAATTCAACAGGCTTATAGCACCGGGCGGGGACGCATCATCTTGCGCGGGGTAGCCCACGTTGAGGAATTGGGCAGCAACCGTCACCGCATCGTGATCACCGAGATTCCCTTCCAGCTCAATAAATCAACCCTGCTGGAGCGGATCGCCGACCTGGTACGCAGCGATAAAATCGAAGATATCTCAGACTTGCGAGACGAATCAGACCGGCGCGGCATGAGCATCATCATCGAGCTGAAGCGCGGCGCGCAGCCCAAAAAGGTGCTCAACCAGCTCTACAAATACACCCCGCTCCAGTCCACATTTGGCGTGCAAATGTTAGCCCTGGTCAATGGCGAGCCACGCCTGGTCTCGCTGAAGCGCGCCCTGCAAATTTTCATCCAACATCGGGTAGAGGTAATCACCCGGCGCTCACGCTTCGAGCTTCAGAAAGCTCGCGACCGGGCTCACATTTTGGAAGGGTTGCTTATTGCCTTGGCCAACCTCGATGAGGTGATCCGCACCATCCGCACCTCAGCCGACGCAGACGTTGCCCGCGACAATTTAATGACGCGCTTCAAGCTGAGCGAACGCCAGGCCCAGGCCATCCTGGATATGCAGCTTCGCCGCCTGGCAGCCCTCGAGCGGCAAAGGATCGAGGACGAACACCGCCAAATCAAGGAACGCATTGCTTACCTGGAAGATCTGCTGGCGAATCCCAAGAAAATTCTGGAAGCGATCCGCACTGATCTAAACGAACTTGCCGAGAAATACGGCGACAAGCGGCGCACTCAGATCAGCCTGGAAGACCGGCGCGATCTGACCATAGAAGACCTGGTGCCCGATGAAGCCATAATGATCAGCCTCACCCAGCGGGGCTATGTCAAGCGGGTAGCCGCGAAAGCTTTCCGCGCCCAGGCGCGTGGCGGCCGAGGCGTTCAGGGGCACGCGACCAAAGACGAAGACGCAGTGATCTTCTTGACGACAGGCCGCACCCTGGACACAGTGCTCTTTTTCTCCAATAAAGGCAAAGTCTATTCCGAAAAAGCCTATCAGATCCCGGATGCCGACCGGACCGGCAAGGGCATTCCGATCGTCAATGTGCTTGCATTGGGCGATAACGAGACGATCACGGCAGCTGTAGCGGTGAGCAAGTTCGACGAAAATCATTACTGCACGGTGGTCACTCGCAACGGGCGCATCAAACGTATGGCCCTGGCCGAACTGGCTGCAGCCCGACCATCCGGATTAATTGCGATCAATCTAGAGAAAGGCGACGAGCTGCGCTGGGCGCGCCAGACGAGCGGCAGCGACGAGATCATCCTGGTGACCGCCCTCGGCCGGGCTGTGCGATTCCCGGAGCGAGAAGTGCGCAGCATGGGGCGCACAGCCGCCGGCGTTAACGCAATCCGCCTGGGCAAGGATGACTACCTCGCCTCCATGAATGTGGTCGAGCCGCACGGGTTCCTGGCGTTGATCACCTCGCACGGGTACGGCAAACGCACTCCGCTCGAGCAGTACTCGACCACCAGTCGCGGCGCAGGCGGGGTGCAGACGATTGATAAGAAGGCAACAGCTAAGATTGGGGAAATTGTAGGGGCACGGGTGGTTCAGGAAAGCGATGATCTGATGTTCATCTCTGCCGGCGGTTTGGTGCTACGCACCCGGGTGGCTGATATCCCCAGCAAGGGCCGGGCAACTCAAGGTGT
>DASVYI010000366.1:0-10610 GCA_036392275.1 Nitrosospira sp.
CCGCTGTCCTCAGTCTGGAATTGCAACCCAACTACACGTTGCGGGCGAGCGGAAGCAGGGTGGAAGATTTCACCCGCCAGGTAAAACTGGACGACCTGGTGCGTCAACCGGTGAATTTGAGTCTTACAGCGGAAAACCCCGCGGATGGCACGGGTGATCTCGTAATCGGCGCTGGCGCGCAGATCGAGGCCGATCCAAAAGCAAACATCACCCTTAAAGCCGCGCATCTGCTGGATATAGAGGGACGCATCACGGCGCCTGGCGGCACCATTACCGCCACACTCGATCACCGTCACGATTTCAATTTCGACCCACGCAACAGTCTCTGGCTGGGCAAGCAGGCGGTCCTCGATGTCTCGGGCGTGGCGCTCACTTATCTCGACAACCAGCGTCTGACCCAGGGTACGGTATTGAACGGCGGCACGATAACGCTGAATGCGCTGCTGGGCAGTGTCGTCGCCGAAGCGGGTTCGAGCATCAGGATGGCGGGGGTTGCGCCAGTGCGGCTGGATATCCTGAACC
The DNA here is from genome assembly GCA_036392275.1 of Nitrosospira sp. Taxonomy (GTDB): domain Bacteria; phylum Pseudomonadota; class Gammaproteobacteria; order Burkholderiales; family Nitrosomonadaceae; genus Nitrosospira. The sequence continues at coordinate 523 of DASVYI010000366.1, forward strand.
AGGCCGGCGGCGTCGGGCAATGGGTCGGCAGCGACGCGGGGTCCCTCAACATCGCGGCACGCGAAGGTGTATTGCTGGATGCCGGAATAGCCGCCCAAGGGGGGAGCGCGAACAATCGTAGCGGCACATTCAACCTGGTGCTGGGCGACAATTTAACCCCCCCGGTAGAGTTGGGATTTCCCGCTGGCGAGCGCGTGCTGAGCCTGGCGCAAGCGGTGGCACCGCAGACGGGCGGCCTAACCCCGGGTGCAGCTATTCCCGCGGGACTGAACGGACAGGCCCGGCTTGACGCAGGAACGCTCGAGGGAGCGGGTTTCGATCGCATCACGCTCAAAAGCCACGACGCGATCCGGCTGGAAAACGGCTTGAATCTTGGCGCCAACCGTGCGCTGCCATTGAAAGAGGTGGCTCTCGATGCGCCGCGTATCGAGACAACGGGAGGCGACGCCGCGTTGAAGGCCGAAACGCTGCGGCTGGGCAATTACGATGTAAATCGCGTGGATGTCATCAATACCCCGGTGGCGGGGAGCGGCGCACTCAAGGCCGACGCACAACTGCTGGAACTGGCAGGCAACCTGACCCTGACCGGCATGGCGCGCGCCGAATTGAACGGAGCCGAAGAAATAAGATTGTCAGGGATAAGCAGCAGCAGCTCAGCACGTCCGGCAGGCATCCTTTCGAGCGCCGCCGATCTGCTTTTCCACGGCGCGGTGGTAGCCCCGGCGACTTATAGCCAGATCGGCATTCAGGCGCCAGGACAGACGGTCGCGTTCAGCAGCGATACCGGACGGCCGCTGCAGCCGCTGTCCGCCCTCGGCAGCCTGGCGGTCACCGCCGCGAATATCTTACAGAATGGTAATGTGTGGGCGCCGTTCGGCCAACTGAATTTCAACGCCTCCGATACGCTCACGTTCAAGAGCGGCAGCCTGACTTCGATCGCCGCCGCCCAGGGCAACATGATTGGCAGCCTGATTCCATTCGGCATGACGGTGAATGGCCGGAGCTGGATATTCAAGCCCGACTCGTTCGAGATCCCGCAGCTTGCACTGCCTGAAAAATCCATTCGCATCGAGGCGGCCAACGTCGATATGCAGCCGGGCGCAACGGTTCAACTCACCGGCGGCGGCGATCTGCAAGCCTATGAATTCAGCGTGGGACCCGGCGGGGCGCGCGATATCCTGAACGACCCCGGCACCTACGCCATACTGCCCGGCTACGCTAGCAGATTCGCACCGGGCGACCGGCAGGAGAACACCAGCTTCGACCGCGCGGCGGGGGATGCAGTGTATCTTTCAGGCATACCAGGGCTGCCCGCCGGCGTGTATACGCTGCTGCCCGCGCACTATGCCCTGCTGCCCGGCGCCTATGCCGTGAGACTCAATGCGGATGTGCATAATCTGCTGCCGGGGCAGGCTTACAGCAGGCAGGATGGCATCCAGGTTGTGCCCGGCTATGTCACGGACAGCCGCGCGGCGTCGGGCGGCCCGCGCGACGCGCTGTGGAGCGGATTCGAGGTGCTGACCCGCGAGCAGGTATTACAGCGCTCGGAAATCAATTTTACCCGCGCCTCGGATTTTTTTGCCACAAGCCAAAGCCGTCCACAGGATGCGGGGCTGCTCTCGATTGCCACCGATGGCGGGCTGAAGCTGGATGCCATTTTCCGGCTCGCCGCAGCCGAAGGCGGCCGCGGCGCGGCCGTGGACATCAGCGCGAAAAAAATCGCCATTACCAGCGGCTCGCCAGCCGGAATCGATCCGCTGGCCACGCGTATCGAGGCTGCTACGCTCGATGCCATGGGCGCGGCCAGCCTGTTCCTGGGCGGCACGCGCAGCCCCGGCAGCACCCGCAGTGATGCGACCATTCTCACGGTCGGAGCGGATGAGGTGACCCTGGCCAATGACGCAGCCCATGCCTTGAAGAGTGGGGAAATCATCCTGGCGGCAAAGAATACCCTAACGCTGAAATCCGGCACCGCCATCGACGCGCAAGGCAGCATGGATAACGCCGACGGAGCAGGGAGCTATACCACGGCCGGCAACGGCGCGCTGGTGCGGGCTGCCTCGACCTATGCCGCATTTTCCCGCACGGACAGTCCGGATCGCACCGAGGGTACGCTGACCGGCGAAGCCGGCAGCACGATCCGCGCGTCGAATTCGATCACGCTGGACGCCACCAAACAGAACACGTTTGCGGGCACCACGATTTTCGCTGATGCCAAAGGAAATCCGGTCGCGGGAAACTTATCCGTCGGCGCCACGCGCGTGAATTTTGGCAGCGCCACCGCGGGCGCCGAAGGCCTGATTCTCGACCAGAGCGAGCTCGATAGGCTGAACAGCCTGAATTCGCTGACCCTGACAAGTTATTCGACTTTTGACCTGTACGGCGACGTAAGTGTGGGCGGCGTAAGCGACGTGAGCGCCGGCGGCAAACCGACGCTGCAAGCCTTGAACCTGTTGGGCGCCGGGTTCGCTGGCCTGAACAACGGCGGCCAGACCGCGCATGTGCGCGCAGCCAGCATATTGATTTCGAACCCCGCGGCGGCGGCATTCACGCCGGGCGGCGTATTGGGCACCGGTGCGGGCAGCGGCGCGCTGGCGATACAGGCGGACAGGCTGGTGCTGGGTGAAGGCGCCAAAGCCATACAAGGGTTTTCCCGCGTCGATGTGACCGCGAATGAACTGATCGGGCGTGGAACCGGCAGCATCGACGTGGGGGCCGGAACGAACCTGGCTATTGCCCGGATCAGCGGCGAGCAGTCGGCCAGCCAGACCCTGACCGCAGCCGGTCAACTGGATGTTGCCAACATGATCGCGGACCGGACGCTCGCGGCGGTCAATGCGCTGGGAGCGAAGTGGACGCTGTCGGGCACGGGGGTGATGTTTGACACCCAGGCCAGCCTGCCGTCGGGAGCGCTCAAGCTCACGGCGGCTACGGGCAATCTCGAGCTGGGGACAAATGCGGAATTGAACGTGACGGGAAGGCCGGTGACTTTCTTCGACGTGAGCCGCCCATCGCCTGGCGGCACCGTCGAATTGGCGAGCGGCAACGGAAATGTCGTCGTTCAGACCGGCGCGCGGGTGAATGTATCGGCGGCCGCGGGCGGCGACGCAGGCAGGGTGATCATACGCGCGCCCAATGGCACGGCCACCCTGGCTGCCGCCAGCCTGCTGGGTTCGGCGACGGCGGACGCGGGGGGTGCGGGAGGCACGGGGAGCACCAGGGGCGAAGGAGGCCGTTTCGAGCTGGATGTTGCCTCTCTGAACGATTTTTCCACGTTGAACAGGGTACTCAACCAGGGCGTGTTCGATGGCGCGAGAACGCTGCGCGCGCGTACGGGTGATGTCAGCGTGGCCGCTGACGACAGTATCAAGGCAAAGACCATTCGTATTTCCGCGGACGGCGGCAGGCTGGATGTGGCTGGCCATATCGACGCCTCGGGTAACGAGGCGGGCAGTATCGGTCTTTATGCGAAAAACGACGTGGCTGTGGTGGCGGGAGCAAAACTCGACGCCTATGCAACCGGTGACGGCAAGCACGGCGGCGAAGTGGAGATCGGCACGGCGGCGGGCAGGCTGAACCTGGCCCAGGGCAGCACGCTGGATGTGCACGGAGGCGGCAGCCAGGCTGCGCAAGGTGGGGAGGTTGGCGAGGTTGGCGAGGGCGGCAAAGTGCTGCTGCGCGCGCCGCGTACCGGGAGTGGCGCGGGGAATGACGTGGCGGTGGACAGTGTCGCCAGCAGCATCGGTGGAGCCAAATCCGTCGTGGTGGAAGCGGTCAAGGTATACGACAATATCACGACCCTTACCGATACCGGCGCAAGCAGCGGCGCAACCCTGAGCCTGGCCACGGTAAATGCCGACAACGCCAGCTTCGCGTCCAGCGCCGGCGCGATTGCCGCCCGTCTGGGCAAAACCGGCGATACCGGCTTCCATGTGCGCGCCGGCGTGGAAGTACGCTCCGCGGGTAATCTTACGCTCAGCAAGGACTGGAATCTGGGCACCAGCCGCGCGGGCGGGGAACCCGGCATGCTGACCTTGCGGGCGGCAGGCAATCTCAATCTCAATAGCAATCTATCCGATGGCTTCAATGTCGCGACGGCATTCAGCAGCGGCACCACGCCGGCAACGTTGCTGGCAGGAGATTCGTGGGGTTACCGGCTGGTCGCCGGATCCGATTCCGGCGCGGCCGATCCGATGACCGTCAAGGCGGGCAGCGGCGACGTAACGCTGGCGGCCGGCAAGCTGGTGCGTACGGGCACAGGCGACATTCATGTCGCGTCCGGGCACAACATCAAACTTGCCGATGGCAAATCCGCGATTTACACCGCAGGGCGCATTGCCGACACGGTCGCGGGTTTTGTCGTACCCGCCAATGCCCAGTTCAGCCAGGGTGGCGGCAGCATCAGCCTGACGGCGCTGGGCGATATTTCCGGATTGCCCTCGGCGCAGCTTTATTCCAACTGGCTGTTCCGCCAGGGGCAACTCAACCAGACCAGCGGCGCATATACGGTCCAGCCGGCCTGGTGGGTGCGCTTCGACCAGTTCCAGCAGGGGATAGGCGCATTGGGCGGCGGGGATGTCACGCTGACAGCCGGAGGCAATGTGGTAAATATCTCCGCCAGCACGCCGGCTCAGGCGCGCATGGCGGCCATGGCCCCGGACGCCAGCAAACTGGTAAAAACCGGCGGCGGCAACGTGCGCGTGGAAACGGGGGGTGACTTGCGGGGCGGCCAATATTATGCCGATAGCGGTGATCTGGTGCTGATTGCGGGCGGCAAGTTCGACAGCGGTCGAAGTGTGAACGGCAGCCCCCTTTACCCCATCCTGGCGCTGGGCGATGCCCAGGCGCGGATCCAGGCGCAAGGAGATATCGATATCCAGACGGTGCTGAATCCCCATCTGATCGTGCAGTCTTCCGGCACAGGCACGTCGTTCAACATTGGCACGGGCACTAACGGTGGCGTCAGGGACCCTCGCTGGAGCCTGTTCTCGACTTATGGCCAGAACAGTGGCGTGCATCTGCAGAGTCTGGGCGGCAACGTGACGCTACACTCCACCGTGGGAGAAAATGCCCGTGTACAGGATGCCTACGGGTCCCCGCTCAACTTCAACATCAGTACGCAGAGATACAAAACGGCACTGCTTTCGATTCTGCCGCCCAGCCTTTCGGCTACGGCGTTCCAGGGCAGTGCCTCCATTCAGGGCGGCGAGAATATAACGCTGAGCCCCGCGCCGCGCGCCGATCTGACCTTGCTGGCGGCAAACTCGGTCAGTATCGCCAAGCTCTTGATCATGAGCGACCGCGATCCGGCCCTGATCCCGAATGCGGTCAGGCCGGATACGGGCTTCAATCTGTTTCCCACTGCGGCTGTGAATCCGGCTGACATCAACCTCGTTCACGCCGCCGTTCCCGTCCATACGGGTGATACCTTGCCGGCGCGGATATATGCGGTGGCCGGGAATGTCCAGGGCGACTTCAATACGCTCACTCTGGATCTGTCCAAGTCGGTTCAGGTTCGTGCCGGGCAGGATGTGCGCGATCTGGGCATACAGGCGCAGCACGTCAGTGCCGGGGATGTCAGCCGGGTGCAGGCAGGCCGGGATGTCACCTTCACTTCCGGGAACGATCGCACGGACAATGCCAAAATCTGGGTAGGCGGTCCGGGGCGGCTGGAGGTGATCGCGGGACGCAATATCGACCTGGGGACGTCGGCGGGCATCGTCAGCCGCGGCGACCTCGACAACGCGCAACTGCCGAGGGGCGGTGCCGATATCCATGTGGCGGCGGGAGTCGGCGCACTGGGAAATCAAGGAATCGATTATACCGGCGCCATCGACCGGCTGATCGCCGAACTGGAGGCAGCGGGCAATAATGCAAGCGACGCGCTTCTGTGGCAGGCGCGCTGGCTGACGGGCAACGACGCCTTGAATGGTTCCAGCGCGCTCCAGGCAGTCAAGGCGGTGCGCGCACTGGACGCGGATACCCAGCGCGTCATGGTGCGCGAGATGGTCTATACGGCCCTGCTCACCACCGGGCGCGACTACAACGATCGCAACAGCCCCTATGCCGGAAATTACGATCGGGGCTATGCGGCGCTGGAGTTGCTGTTCCCCGGCTTGCGCGAGAAAAACCCGGATGGCAGTTTCAGGAATTATCAGGGCGAAATCAATCTGTTCGCCAGCCGTATCAAGACCGAGCGCGGCGGCAGCATCGAGTTCATGGCGCCCGGCGGGGAGGTGATCGTGGGCCTCAGCAATACCCCGGCAGTACTGGTGAACACGGGCAATGACGTCCTGGGCATGCTGACGGTGGCGGACGGCAATATTCGCGGATTTTCCCGCGACAGCATCCTGGTCAACCAGTCGCGCATTCTGACCGTGGGGGGCGGCAATATGCTGCTGTGGTCGAGCGAAGGCGATATCGATGCCGGCAAGGGCAAGAAGACCGCGACCGCGGTGCCGCCGCCGGTAGTCAAGGTGAATGCAGCGACCGGTCAGGTGACACAGGAGCTGCAGGGCGCCGCTGCCGGCAGCGGGATCGGCGCCTTATCCACCGGTGGCATCAAGGCGGGCGATATCGATCTGATCGCGCCCAGGGGCGCGGTGAACGCGGGCGACGCCGGCATCCGCGCCGGTAACCTGAACATTGCCGCCCAGGTGGTGCTGGGCGCGAACAATATCTCGGTGGCGGGCACGTCGACCGGTACCCCGGTCGCGGATGCCAGCGCGGTCAGCGCGACCACCTCGGGTGCCACCTCGCAAGGAGACGACGTCTCCAAGACTACCGCTGCCTTATCCCAGAACCTGTCGGACGCGGCGCGGACGTCCGACGAAACGAGAAAGCTCAAGCCGACCTTCATTTCGACCGAAGTGATCGGGCACGGCGAATAAAGAAATAAAGTGGGGACATCAACGGCCGAGCGCGCTTGAACGTGAGCAGGATGCGATGCCGTGACGTGCCGGCCCGAACGGGATCAGGCTCGCCTGCAGGGGAATTGAGCCGCCGCTGTTCAAAACCGGATTCGAATTCGGGGCGCGTCCGGAATGCGGAGCGCACGATATTTACCCGTGAAGCTGTTTACCGGCCGGAATCTGCGAAATCTTATCTTTTTACCGGCGGGATTAGGAGATCATTTCACGTTCATGCAATTGGCGTAATAGGTCACCGTGGCAGGCCAGTCGCTGAAGATACCCAGAATCCCCACATCCCGGTTCAGCACGTCCAATACCTTCATCATGTCGCCTTCGCGCTTGATGGCGGAATCGAAAGTCTGATAGTAAAAGCCGTTGTCACCGTCCGCCAGCACACCAGAACGCTCGAGCGTCCAGGTAATGATGTCCAAACCCGCGGACCTGGCTTGCCTCGCATACCTTGAAGCCACGATGTTGCCGCCTGCGTCGATGTCCAGCAGCGCAAACAGGGGTGGAGCAACGATATTGATGCCCTCGGCCTTATAGGCAGCCAGTTGCGCGGCGTGCGGCAACTCGGCAACAGTATTCGCATCGTCGAGATAAACTGCCTGCTTGCCAAATTCGGGCTCTTTCGCGATCCAGTGACGTATGTCACGAATATCGAACGACTGGGCGTAGACGCGCTGCGGTTTGACGTTTTCCGCCTTGTATTCGTCGATCATCTGCTGGGCGTAGTCCTGTTGCGTATAGTCGCCAACCCCGTCGCCATCGCTGTCATATGGCATTGTCACGCTCGCGCTTTTGAGTTCGGGCGTCATTTTCACGCCGAGCTCCTTGAACAGCCGGATACTCTCTTTATGACTGAGCAGGGTGCCGCTGGTAGGGCCTGAATACAGGTCCGTGCGCCAGCCCGGGGTGCCGCGCAAATATTCCGTGACGCTCGTTGCGGCGGGATTGAACCCATCCATCTTGCCTCTCAGGCTTTTGAATTCATCCAGGGTCAGGTCACTGGTGCAGCACTGTGCCGTAGCCTCCTGAATGATATTTCCCGCGGCATCGAGCTGAGCGGGCATAAACGGCTTGCTGCATTTTTCTGCCAGCGGCGTATCCAGGATGTTGGTGGTGGTGTGCAGGTCACATTGCGAATGACGGCAAACGAGCTCTTTGTCCCGGGTGAACGTCACGTCGCACTCCACGATACCGGCGCCCATGCGCGCGGCTGCCTGGTAGGATTCCCTGGTGTGTTCCGGAAACTGGAGGGCGGCGCCGCGGTGGCCGATGGAAAAATCCGATTTGCGGAATGGGCCGCTGCCGCAATGCTCGAGCCTGCTCTTGAGCGCGCCGGGCTCCATGTCATTGACGAGAAAGAAAGGACGCGGTCCGAGCTGGATGCTTTCACCGCCTTCCACGTCGCCTTCCGGTTCGTGCGCGGGTTTGCGCGCCGGTTTGTGATGAGCACCCGTTTTTTCCATACCGTCATCGCGTCCGTGGGCGGGCAAGACGCCCACCCATGGCGATAAGACCAGAAGGGATACGCTGATCGCCGCAACAGCCCGAAAATCCTGGTATGTCATTTGAGACCTCGTGATTGAATGGTTCCGGCGCAACCAGCCGGCAGAGATACGCTACGCCTCTTCCATTGCATTTTCATGAGCATCGTGTGACATCGGAATAACAGGATACAGAGTAAAAAGAACTGCGTTATGGTCCATTTGGATCATCGTTCTCACTCAGGGCTGTAATCTGGCGCACGGATAATTCCGGGGTAATTTTTTCGGGCTGACGGCCGACCTATCCATGCGTGTCCTTGCATTTCTGCTTGCTTTTGCACTGTGTACATTTTCCGTTTCCAGCCACGCCTGGTGGAAAGATGAATGGCCTGGCCGCAAGAAGGTTACGCTGACAGGTTCATCCGGCGAGGTTGCGGATGTCCCGGTGCTGATCCGCCTGCATTCGGGTAATTTCGATTTTCTTTCGGCGAATGACGATGGCAGCGACCTGCGCCTGATCGCGGAAGATGACAAGACCGAACTCAAATTCCATATCGAGAAGTGGGACAGCGCGAACCAGCTTGCGCTGGTCTGGGTGAAGGTTCCGAAACTCTCGTCACAGACGGAACTATTTCTCTATTACGGCAATGAAAGCGCCGCGGCCGCATCGGATTCGAAGGGCACATACGATGCCGGCAGCGCCATATACCACTTCGCGGAGTCTGACGGAAATCCGCAGGACAGCGGGCCAAACGGCCTGAACGCCCAGTCCTCCGCGCAACGCATTCCCGCCTCGTTCGCCAATGGCGGCGCGGGATTCAATGGTTCGCAAAGCGTGACGCTTCCCGCGGTGGATGCGCGCAATGGTTATAGCTTCGCGGTCTGGGTCAAGCCGGCGTCTCTGGATGGCACACTGTTCCAGTCGGACGGAATGAGCATCTCGCTCGAAGCGGGATTACTCAAAGTGAAATCGGGCAGTGCAAGCCTGGTTTCAGCGGCGCCGCTCAATACGGGCAAATGGCAACACTTGGGGTTCACGATTTCGGATGCACTGCGCTTATATATAAATGGCAGGCCGGCGGGTGAAGCACCCGGTGCGGCACGGCCAACCAGCAGCGCGACGCTGGGCCTCGGATTCAAGGGGGAAATGGACGAAGTGCAGGTGTCGGGTCTGGTGCGCAGCGCCGACTGGCTGGCCGTACAGGCCGCGCAGGGACCGGACGGCAACCTGATCTCGCTGGGCGAGGAGGAGACTGCTGAAAGCGGAGGGGGGACCTCGCACATGGCCATCATCCTCAGATCGTTGACGGTGGACGGGTGGGTCGCGATCGGGGTGCTGTCGGTCATGCTATGCATTGCCATATGGGTGATGTACAGCAAGGCGGTCTATATCAACCGGGTGGATAAATCCAATGGCCGTTTCATGGACAAGTTCCGTGAGTTGTCTACCGATCTGGCGATGATCGACAAGGCAAAGGGGCTGGGGAAAGAGTTCGAGCATTCATCGCTGTATCGCATCTATCACATCGGCGCAGTCGAGCTGGCACATCGTTTCGGTGATACCGAGTCGACGCATACCGACAAATCGCTGTCTCCGCAATCGCTCGCGGCGATCCGCGCCAGTCTGGATGCCGGGCTGGTGGAAGAAATCCAGCGCATGAACAAATTCATGGTGCTGCTCACCATT
>DASVYI010000367.1:0-4112 GCA_036392275.1 Nitrosospira sp.
GAGCTGTTTCAGCCGGGCCTGCAGCTCGTTCAGCCCGAGTTCTTCAACCAGTTGACGACCATGCACGGTCTGATCATGGTGTTTGGCGCCATCATGCCGGCCTTTGTCGGATTCGCGAACTGGCAGATTCCGATGATGATCGGCGCACCCGACATGGCTTTCGCCCGCATGAACAACTGGAGCTTCTGGCTGCTGCCCCCGGCGGCATTGCTGCTTGTGGGTTCCTTCTTTGCACCTGGCGGCGCTCCGGCTGGCGGCTGGACTTTTTACCCGCCGCTGTCGGTACAGATGGGCATAGGCATGGACATGATGATTTTCGCGGTCCACATCCTGGGTGCTTCGTCCATCATGGGTTCGATCAACATCATCACCACCATCCTCAACATGCGAGCGCCGGGCATGACGCTGATGAGAATGCCGCTGTTCGTGTGGACCTGGCTGATCACCGCCTATCTGCTGGTGCTGGTGATGCCGGTGTTGGCGGGTGTCGTCACCATGCTGCTGACCGACCGTAACTTCGGCACCAACTTTTTCAATGCGGCGGGTGGCGGCGATCCGGTGATGTTCCAGCATATTTTCTGGTTCTTCGGGCATCCCGAAGTCTACATCATGATTCTGCCCTCATTCGGCATCGTCTCGGAGGTCATCCCGACTTTTGCGCGCAAGCCGCTGTTCGGCTATTCGTCGATGGTGTATGCCACCGCCTCGATCGCCATTCTCTCCTGTATCGTCTGGGCGCATCACATGTTCACCGCGGGCATGCCGGTGACGGGGCAGCTATTTTTCATGTACGGCACCATGCTGATCGCCGTACCGACCGGAGTGAAGGTATTCAACTGGACCGCCACCATGTGGCGCGGTTCGATGACGTTCGAGGCGCCGATGCTATTCTCGATCGGCTTCATTTTCCTGTTCGTCATCGGTGGTTTCAGCGGTGTGGTATGCGCGGTGGTCCCGGTGGATGTCCAGGTGCAGGACACCTATTATGTCATTGCGCACTTCCACTATGTGCTGGTATCGGGATCGCTCTTCGCCATATTTGCCGGGACTTACTACTGGATACCGAAATGGACCGGGCACATGTATGACGAAACGCTGGCCAAGTGGCACTTCTGGCTGTCGATGTTCTTCTTCAACCTCACGTTCTTCGTCCAGCATTTTCTGGGTCTCGCGGGCATGCCGCGCCGCATTCCCGACTATGCGCTGCAGTTTGCCGATTTCAACATGATCTCCAGCATCGGAGCATTTGGATTCGGAACGACCCAGCTGCTGTTCCTCTACGTGGTGCTGAAATGCATTCGCGGCGGCGAGAAGGCGTCGGAAAAACCGTGGGAAGGGGCAAAAACGCTGGAGTGGACATTGCCGTCGCCCGCGCCGTACCACAGTTTTGAAACGCCACCCGTGCTCAAATAGGTGAAGGATTTCCTCAAACTCAACCAGGAGGAGTTCGAAGTGACTGAAAACATGAATATCATCGGCAGCGCGGGTATCCCCGGGCGAGCCGATGCGAAGCGAAGGGAAGTGCCGTACAAGACCATGTCCGTCTCGTCCAGTATTCACGGGCCCACGGATGCGGAAAGAAGGGAAGGGGCCATCAGGACAGCGCTATTTGTGCTGGCTTCTTCCCTGATTCTGCCCATTCTGAGTTATTTGGGTTATTTGTGGTAGCGGGATTGCCATCGCTGGTCTATATATCTATATATTGACAAGCACATAAGGCGGAGGTGAAGCATGAATCACGAGAGCGAAAAGTACTATATTCCGGCGCCGTCGACCTATCCCATCACCGGGTCGATCGCGCTGTTATTCATGGGTTTTGGCGCTGCGTTTTCGGTAAATAAATACCCGGTCGGTTATGGACTATTGACAATCGGCTTTGCCATACTCTTCTACATGATCTTTGTGTGGTTCCGAACCGTTGCGCGGGAGAGTGAAGGTGGCAAATTCAACAAACAGGTGGATGCATCGTTCCGGTGGGGCATGAGCTGGTTCATCTTCACCGAAGTGATGTTTTTTGCCGCCTTCTTCGGGGCGCTCTATTATATGCGGATATTTTCCGTGCCGGAACTTGGTGACCTGGAGCACAAGATGCTGTGGCCGGACTTCTCGGGAGGATGGCCCGTAGCGGGTCCAGGTATCGAAGAGAAGTTTACGCCGATGGGCGCTTGGGGTCTTCCGGCATTGAACACGCTCATATTGCTCACCTCGGGCGTGACGGTAACGTGGGCGCACTGGGCGCTCAAGCTGAACAAACGCGGCCAGCTCAAGCTGGGTCTGTTTCTGACCTTTGCGCTGGGTTTTCTCTTCGTAGGTCTGCAGGCATATGAATACGGCCATGCTTATTCCGAACTCAACCTGAAGCTGACCAGCGGGGCATATGGCGCGACGTTTTTCATGCTGACGGGGTTTCACGGCTTCCACGTAACAATTGGCTCGATCATGCTGACGGTCATCTTCTTCAGGGTTCTTGCCGGTCACTTCAAACCCGAGAATCATTTTGGCTTTGAGGGCGTTGCGTGGTACTGGCACTTTGTGGACGTGGTCTGGCTGGGCTTGTTCATTTTTGTCTACTGGCTGGTATAAATAAACAGGCGATGAAAATCTTCTTGTCCGAAAAGTTGTCTTACGCTTTAAGATGATATTGTCGCGCACAACTCAGTATGCCATTCAGGCGCTCATCTACATGGCTACGCAACCTCCGAAGGTTGCGGTGTTGAATCGGACTATTGCCGAGTACCTGGGTTCGCCTCCCACGTATCTCGCGAAAATTCTCCAGGAACTGTGCAAGGGGAATCTGCTTTATTCTTTCCGCGGCAAGCAGGGCGGGTTCTGTTTGAGGGAGCGAAGCGATAAAATCAACCTGATGCAGATCGCTGTGCTGACGGAAGGGGTGGGGTTTGCGGATAATTGCGTATTGGGGCTCAAGGTTTGCAGCGAAAAAACCGCCTGTCCCATGCACGCCAGATGGTTTCCCATCAAGCAGGAAATCGTCACGCTGTTGCAAAGCCAGACTCTGGACATGCTGGCTGCAACGGTAATGAGCGGAAAATACCAGTTGACCGACTTTCCGGACGTGGTTCTGGGCGGCGGCTTGAAGGTCCCGCACATAAATATGGTTCAACATTGAAAAAAGGAATCAGACATGCTGAAGCGCGTATCCGGAACGGAGTCCAGCGGGAATGAGATATCTGACTCAACCAATGTGCCGGTCGATTGCAAAAATTGCGGCGCTTATCAACTATGCATGTCTTTGTGGCTGAAGACGGGCGATTCGTCGCTGCTGGAGCGCGTCGTCAAAAAAAAACAGGTATTCAAACGCGGGGAAGTGCTGTATCGCATGGGACAGCCGCTGGAATATATTTACGTGATACGCGGCGGTTCGGTCAAAACCTGCGTTGGAACCGAGGATGGACAGGTGCAGGTGATGGGTTTTCACGCAGCCGGGGAACTGCTGGGGTTGAACGCTATCGGTACGCGGCAACATAACTGTGAGGCGCGCGCGATGGGAACGACTTCGGTTTGCGAGGTTTCTGTCGAACGTTTTGAAGAGCTTGCCCGCAACGATTCCGCGATTCAATATGAGATCTTCAAAATCATGAGCGCCGAAATCCGGCACGGTCAGGAATTGCTGATGCTGCTTGGCAAGCATAATGCGGAGGAACGGCTCGCCGCTTTCCTGCTCAGCCTCTCGGAGCAATTTGCCAAGCGCAACTGCTCGGCAACCGAATTCTATCTGAGCATGTCCCGAAGCGATATCGGGAACTATTTGGGAATAGCGGAGGAGACTGTGTGCCGGCTATTTGCCCGGCTCGAGGATGACGGGCTCATCAGCAGTGATTGCCGGCACGTAAAGCTCAACGATCTGGGACGATTGCGTCAGACCGCGAATCATCGTGCAATCGCGAACTCTGCGGCTATCGCCGTTACCGCTTGAAGTACTGATTTCTTATCGGGAGGAGCGAAAAATTTCTCCCGGATATTCGCGTTGCCGATAGCCCTCAGCGTATTTCCTCCGTTTTAGCCCATACTTACAGGCGCCCGGAGGAGTTCATTCATCAAGCCCGATTCGGGCTTTCCTCATGTAACAAAAGAGCGGGAAGCTGACATTCGTC
>DASVYI010000368.1:0-3492 GCA_036392275.1 Nitrosospira sp.
CACCATCAGGTGCACATCGATAATCGCATCGGTGAGAGGGCGAATCGCCTCGCAGACAAGCGGCCCGATGGTGAGATTGGGCACATAATGATTATCCATCACGTCAAAATGAATAAAATCCGCACCGGAATCGATCACAGCGGTGATTTCCTCGCCCAGCTTGGCAAAGTTTGCGGAAAGAATGCTCGGAGCGATGCGATATTTAGCCATGAAACTTCCTATTTTTCTGAATTATGAAAAAGCCTCTATTTTAACCTCAAATGGCCCTTGCCGCGTTAAGAACCTCCGGGTTTTATGTGCGGATCCCGTTTTTGTCGACGCCACCCTTGCCGCCGCTCAAAAAATAGTGTGCAATGCCGGTATGATCGAAAGCAAAAAATACGAAATTGCCGTAAAGGTTCAGACGACTTATCTGCCGGAGCAATCGGATGAGACGCTGGATCGTTATGTGTTCGCCTATACGATCGCCATTGTCAATACGGGCACGGTCCCGGCGCAGCTCATCAGCCGCCACTGGATTATCGCGGATGGCAGCGGTGGTATACAGGAAGTGCGAGGACTGGGAGTGGTCGGTGAGCAGCCTCTGCTAAAACCCGGCGACAGCTTCGAATATACAAGCGGCACCGCCATTTCCACGCCCGTGGGATCGATGAAGGGAAGTTACCAGATGGTCGCAGAAGATGGCCGCCATTTTGACGCGCCCATTCCGGAATTCATCCTGAGCGTGCCGCGGATATTGCATTAGGAATGCGCCGGACCGCGCCTCCCCCTCCCCTCTCCCATAAATGGAAGAGGAGAGAATGTTCTCCTAACCGTATTTTTTGCGCCCGTATCTGCGCCGGCGATGAGCGCGTTCCGCTTCGGCTTCGCTGAGGGGCGCCGGACGTTTTTCCGCGTAGGGATTGCTACCCGTCCTGAATTCGACACGCAGCGGTGTCCCCTCGAGCTGGAAGCTGTCCCGGAACATGCTTTCGAGATAGCGCCGGTACGTTTGCGGCACCCGGTCGAGTCCATTTCCATGGATCACGATCAATGGCGGATTGGAGCCGCCCTGATGGGCATAACGCAGTTTTGGCCGCGATACCCCGGTACGCGGCGGCGGCTGCTTCTCTACCGCTGCCAGCAACGCCCGGGTGAGCTTTGGGGTGGGCAGGCGTGCCATTGCGGCAGCATAAGCGGCATCGATTGACGGAAGGAGTCCCTTCATGCCCGTGCCCTGCAGCGCCGAAATGTAATGGACCCTGGCGAAATCAAGCAGGAAGGATAATTTCCGCGCGATGGCGCTTTTGATCGTGTCACGCTGATAACCGTTCAATCCCTCCCATTTGTTGACCGCCAGAACCAATGCCCGTCCAGCCTCCAGAATGAAGCCGGCAATGTGCGCATCCTGGTCTGAAATTTCGTTTTCCGCATCCAGGACCAGTACGGCCACATTGGCGTCTTCTATCGCTTGCAAGGTTTTTACCACTGAAAATTTCTCGGTAGTCTCGATCACCTTGCCGCGTCGACGCAGGCCAGCGGTGTCGATGAGTGTATAGCGGCGCCCATTACGGTCGAAATCGATATAAATACTGTCGCGCGTGGTACCGGGCTGATCGAACGCAATGACGCGTTCTTCTCCCAGCAGAGTATTTACCAGCGTCGATTTGCCAACGTTGGGACGGCCCACGATGGCAATCTTGGGATGATCGTCTTTTTCCTCGTTTTCATTGGGCAGAGGCGAGGGAAAATCCGCCAGCACCAGTTCCACCAGTTCCTTCACGTTATCGCCATGCGCGGCGGAAATCGCGTAGGGCTCACCCAGGCCCAGCTCGTGAAATTCCGCCGTCACGGCAGAGGATGCCATACCCTCCGCCTTGTTGACCACGAGGATAATTTTCCGACCCGTTTTACGCAGTTGCCCGGCAATGATCTTATCGTGGGGCGTCAAACCCATTCTGCCATCGACGATAAAGAGCACCCTGTCCGCCTCGTCGATGGCCTGCCGCGTCTGCTCGGCCATTTTATGCAGAATGCCATCCGTCACCATTGGCTCGAAACCGCCGGTATCTACCGCCAAGTAGGGTTTATCTCCCACCCTGCCGTGGCCGTAGTGCCGGTCCCGCGTCAGTCCGGGGATATCCGCCACAATGGCATCCCGACTGCGGGTCAGCCGGTTGAAGAGGGTCGATTTGCCAACGTTGGGGCGGCCGACCAGTACTAGAGTGGGTTTCATGATTTCGGGGACTCTCTGAACAAAGTGGAAATAACCAGAGACTCCTTGGGTGCCTTTTGAGGAAAAATGGATTCCTTTCCTCTTCCGCACATTCTCCCGTAAACGGATCTTCTTCGGATATTTTCCGCCGACCCGCGGAATGCAGGCCCGGCTGTTACCGGCAGAATGGGATCAATGTGCAGAGGAAGTTGATTTGCGGAGAATTCGTCATTGTCGACACCACCGATGGATGACCGGGCGGCGGTAATGACAACATCGATTCTGTACTGAATGCATAAAGCCCGCCTTTTTTGGTCTGCACCGCAACACCTTCGGGCAGAGGTACCGGACGGGTAACGATCGCGCTGCCATCGGTGGGCGAACGGGCAATAACGGAACCGTCGCTATTTCTGATGAGGCTTATGTATCCCTGAGAATCGGCCACCACGATATGATTACCTCGAACGAGCGGCGGGGACAGTCTCAGGCCGGCAAGGATATCCTGCCGCCAGACGCCGCCACCGTCATTTTTATCGTAAGCCACCACCGCGCCACGGTCTTCGCTGATGTAAACATAGTGATTATCCATTGCCAGACCGGCATCGCTCGACACATCCCGCGCCCAAATCTGGCTGCCGGTTTCAATATCGAAACAGGCAACGCGTCCCTGATATGCCACCGCACATACCTGGTACTCATTAACGACGGGCAAACTCGTGACATCGGTGATCCGCTCCAGTTCCGTGGCGCCGCGCGGACGCGAAACGACAGCTTCCCAGGCTACGCTGCCATTAGCCAGATTGATGGCTATCAGCTTTCCTCCGGCAAAACCGGCAAACACTCTGCCGCGCGAGATCAGAACCCCCGCGAAGCTTCGCACCGTCAACGACGGCGTAGCACCCTGATATATCCATTTGCGCTTGCCGCTTGCGGCATCGAGGCCAAAAATCCGGCCATCCCCTGTACGGACCACGACCATACCGCCTTCGGCTCGCGGGGGGCTGAGCACCTCGCTCGACACCTGCGCCGTCCACAGTGATTTTCCATTTTTTTCCTCAAACGCCAGAACCTCACCCTTGAACGTCCCCACCAGCAGCATGCCTTCCCCGGTGCCTATACCCGCGGATAATTGCCGCCGGGTATCGACACTTGCAGTCGCCCTGCCGGTCGCAGCGTCGAAACGCACGAGGCGGCCATTCACGCCCGCTCCGTATATGGCCCCATCGTCGAGCACCGGAGAAAAAGCGGATGTCTGGCTTTCATCGATGACGTTCTGCCATACCGGGCGAGCTCCGGGG
>DASVYI010000369.1:0-4631 GCA_036392275.1 Nitrosospira sp.
TTCCGGGCTATTCGGGCGATTCGCCCTAAAAAATCTGACTCATGGCAGAACAACGCGACGATAAATCGAAATTTCCGCTAACGGGACTTTTTGCTTTGCTGGCGATGATAAGCGGCCTTCTCTTCTACGAAGGGATCTCGCTAAAAACCTCGCGGCCAATCGAAAAGGAACAGGTGAGCAATGTCTTTTTCAAAAAGGGGTTGATCCAGTCGCGCCTGTGGCAGGACCCTTTCGAAGCCATCAGCGCGCACCGGCTCCTGGGGGAAAAACTGGCCGGAGAACCTGAGCACAATACGCTCGATAAACTGGTTGAGGTTATCGGCCAGTCGGGGATTTCCAGTCTTCGGATATTGCCTGTCTTCGTGGATGGAAGCCCCTATGTCAACGGAGGCGAGTCCAGGCTCAACGACCGGTATGCAGTGGTGTCGGCGCTCGGCGCGGCAGGCTATGTGCCCGAGTCGGGCGAATATATCCGCTTTTTCACGTGGAATCGCGGCGGGAACAAAAAAAAGGGGTTGGAGCTAAAAAAAGAAACAGGGCCGGATGAAATCGAAATACTCATACCTGCCGAACTATACATTCCCGGCCCGAAATTTCGTGATCAACCACATGAGAAACACGTGCTGGTCCTATGGCTCAAGGAGCAAGATGTCAGTTCGGAACCACTCATGTTTCTCGGCAGCCTCTTCACATCGCTGAAAAAAGCCTTCGATCAGCATGAGCCAAAAATGATATTGACTTACGACGTGCTGGGGCCACGCAGCTCCGCCACCCTGAGCGCCATGCTGGATGAGTTGAAACCTGTCCGGTCCGGCGCCCCGGTTATGCCGTTCGATCTTTTGAGGAAAGCACGTTTCTTCTCCCCCTATGCAACGGCGGAAGATACCTTTTTACTGGATTATTCCCCCGATACGGCCAAGCCGGGCGGTGAACGCCGCAGCGGACACCCAAAAGAGGAGACCAAAAAAAAGACTGTCAGCGAACTATTGAACAATGCCGGAATCAAGCTGACCAGGACGATCAATACCGACGCCGTGCTTGCGGAGCAGCTTCTTCGGGAACTGAAGCGCCGCCAGGTGGATTTAAAACCGTGTGCGGACAAGCGTTGCAATCCGGGAATCGCACTGATCTCGGAATGGGACACGCTCTACGGACGCTCCCTGCCGCGTACCTTTGCCGCGGTCGCGATGAACAAGGGCTCCGGCGAAACCAGTCCCTCCCTGGAGGCTGAAATTGACAAACTGCGCAGGGATGAGTGGCCCGCCTGGATTTACCGGCATTCGTATCTTGCCGGCCTTGATGGAGAGTTACCGGCCCAAGGGGGCAACAAGGTCAACGATAAGGAAAAGGACGGGACTCAGGGCAAAGGGATGGCGTGGTACGCAGGCGCGCCTCACGGCGCCGAGCTGAACACGGCGCAAAAGCCCGAAGGCCGCGGTCAACTGGATTATGTCATCAGGCTGGCGGCGGCCTTGAAACAGGAAGAAACGGTAAACGGAGAAGAATTCAAGGCAATCGGTGTGCTCGGCAGTGATGTTTATGACAAGCTTCTGATTTTACAGGCGCTCCGCCGTACATTTCCGCGGGCGGTATTCTTCACTACCGATCTCAACGCGAGACTCACCTACCCCACCGAATGGCATTGGACACACAATCTCATCGTCGCGTCGCACTTTGGGCTCGAGCTTCAGCCGGAGCTGCAAACACCGATTCCTCCATTCCGCGACAGTTATCAGACATCCCTGTTTTACTCCGCCTTATGGGCGCTGGAACATTATGTCCCCGTAGACGGCGCGAACTGTCCGGATTGCTTCCAGTTTAGAGAAGACAAAGAGAAAAAAGAGGGCAAGGCAGGCAAGGAGGCGAATAAATTTACGGCCAAAGCAGCGCCGAGATTGTATGAGGTTGGGCGCAGCGGCGCTTTCGATATCAGTACCGATCCCCGGCGGCATCCTTCGGGTTATGCAAGCATCCATCCACCGCGCCGGGATCTGGAAGCTTATGCCGACACGAAGCGAAATCTGAAGTGGATTGCGGGGACGGCCGCCACGTCCGCCATACTCGTCCTGGGCATCATGCTGATCAGCAATACCGCGGCAGCCGCAGTTCTCAAACTTTTTTCGAGCAAATGGTTCTGGATCGCGCTTGCGATCGCGGGTGCGGCAAGTTATGGCACGGTTACATGGGTAAAGAAGCTGATGCCCGACTTGGCGAAGATCGAGCCGCTTGTGCTGACCGAAGGGATCAGCGCATGGCCATCGGCGGCGATCGGTGCATTTTCGCTATTCATGAGCCTTGTCTTTCTCTGGTACTCCTGGAGAAAGCTGAAAGCCAACGAGGCCGTTCTGGCGCGTGAGTTTGGTCTCGAAGGGCCGGATACTGAAGAGCGGAACGTTGAAACCAAAGGCAGTCCGTCCGGCAACAATTCCGGAGATAAACTTTCCCCTACCCGCTCTCTTCCACCTCCTCCATTCACGGTCTTCAGCCGGGCAGTTCGATACATGATGGGATTGGAAAACTGGAACCAGCGGATACCTGGTCATTTCGACGCCACGCATCTCTGGCGTGAATACACAACACTGGGCGACCTGAAAAATTTTGCCGCGCGCTGCCTGCCGCAGGTCGCAATAGCTTTGTGCTTCGCAGGGCTGATGACAGCCTTGTTCGGCTTTCCCAACGTACCATGCCGCGGCTCGGCCTGTTTCATCATAAATGATATTATCATAATGCTGAGTATCGCCGCGATATTGCTCCTTATATTTTACGTCATAGATGTCACACTGCTGTGCCGAAGGTGGGTCAGCTGCATTGCAGCGAATAAAATTCATTGGCCTGATGATACGTTGACAAGAATCGCACGTGAGCAAGGCGTACGCAAACAGAACCTCGATGAGTGGATGGGCATCGAATTGATCGCCAGGCGGACAACGGTCATCGGCAATTTTATTTATTTTCCGTTCATCGTCATGCTGCTTCTAGGAATCTCGCGCCACTCCTATCTGGACAACTGGGATTTTCCAGCAGCATTGATCATTATCTTCTCACTCAATGCGATACTCATCGTCGGCAACGCCCTGACACTGCGCCGGTCTGCCGAAACAGCCAAACGCGAAGCCATCAAGCGCCTGGAAAGCGAACTCACACAGATCTCCCCCCAAACGCCGGAGGAAATAAAGCAGAGGCAACAGATAGAATGGGCGATTAATGCGATCGGAAACAATCAGAGGGGCGCCTTCCTTCCTTTCACGCAGCACCCGATATTCGGTGCGGCAATAGCCCTGCCTTCCGGCGGATATGGTCTCGTGCTCTTGCTGGAGTATTTGGCCACAAACTTCTGAAACCGCTGATCCAATGACTCACTGCCCCTGGCCCATCGACGCTGGCCACGCTGAAAGTGAACGGATATGAGTAAAAGACTGATATGGGTATGGAAGAAATAGACCGGGACGGATTGAAGGGAGATCTCCATCCCGGTCAAACTCCTGGTGAACACAAGGACTCACTCAAGAGAGGAGCGTTTAGAACGGGGAGAAAAAGAACACTCCTGCTGTCATCTTCCCGTCTGGTGACAGATCGTTCTGTACGGTCGAACACATAGAGCAATTTAATGCTGCTTTTATTTGTATCCGGATAATGACTGACGTCTCGGTTGATTCGAACCGTTTCGCCCCGAGCGCTTGCAAGGCGGTATTCAGCCCCGTTGATGTCGATGGCGAGATTTACTGGCTGCGTAAGTCAAGCTGAAATGTCTGATCTGTGTTGATCGGAAAAAGTGCGCACTGTTTCAATTCTGTTTGCCAGTGACTACCCATTTGAAACCTTCCGAGTATTTCCGTTATTGCGCTGCCCAAATGCGGAGGCGGAGTTGATTCCAGTAAAAAAAGAGCTATTCTGAAAAAAAGAGCTATCCTGAAAATTGGATATGCCATAGCTGGCAGCTGTCAATGACACCGGGAGCAATTATGGCAAATCAGTTTACGCTCAGGGGACACGATATCGAGATCCGATACACGATCGGCGGCAATCCCGGCGTCACCGCACTGATCTATAAGGATGAAACCATTTCTCGCGATTTCAAGCCCGGCGATATCTATACCGATCAAACGGCGCTCGGCTCTCTGGTTTCGGTCCGGCTGGCGGAGCGAGCGACCGGCAATTACACGGTTTTTGCTTTTTTTCTTCCGGATATCGCTGTTCCACACGACCAGACAGCCGACTTCACGACCGTCGGCATTCACCAGGAATATATAAAACACGAACCGATGCCTTACCAGGCAAGTACCTGGCGCCCCCTCGTCATGCACGCCACCGCAAAAAACGTAGGGGTCCCGCTCTAGGACGTGTGCATGGTGGTTGATGGCACGAATTCCACTAAAACAAATTCAAATGTGCTTCAACGTACCGACCGGGAAGACTGATCTTTCCCATCTTTTTCCAAGATGCTCGACCACCTAATTTTTAGGAGATCAAATGGATAATGACGAAATTGTCAATACGCTGAATGTCTTGATCGAAATTTCGCGTGATGGCGTAAACGGCTTCAGGACGTGTGCGGAAGACACGCACGACGCGTCGCTGAAAATGTATTTTGAAAATCGCGCGCAAAGTTGTGAACAAGCTGTCCATACGCT
>DASVYI010000370.1:0-4228 GCA_036392275.1 Nitrosospira sp.
ACATGAAGTCATACGTATTGAAAGACGATACCGGTGAAATCATGGTTCTAACGGCAGGCGATCTGCCGAAGACGGATGAAAAACTGACTGTCAAGGCGAAGGTTGCCAATCTCGCGATCATCAATGGCGAGGCGCTGGGAACGACAGTCACGGAGATATCGCGCCATTAGCAGCGACGGTTAGCAGTTACGATTAGCAGCAACGGGTAAGGACGGATTTCCCGGCATGCGGCCGCCCGGCGGTGGAAAACCCGATATGAAAAGCAGCGAGATCAGACAAAAATTTCTTGAATTCTTCGAGTCGCACGGCCACACGGTCGTGCCATCGAGCCCGCTCGTCCCCGGCAATGACCCCACCCTGCTGTTCACCAATGCGGGCATGGTGCAATTCAAGGATGTGTTTCTCGGCCACGACAAGCGGCCGTATATGCGCGCGGCGAGTTCGCAACGCTGCGTACGCGCGGGCGGCAAACACAACGATCTGGAAAACGTCGGCTATACCGCACGTCACCACACCTTTTTCGAGATGCTGGGCAATTTCAGCTTCGGCGATTATTTCAAGCGCCATGCCATCAAATTTGCCTGGGAATTCCTCACGGTCACGCTGAACATACCTCCGGAAAAATTATGGGTTACCGTATATGCCGAGGATAACGAAGCGGCTGGCATCTGGCTCGACGAAGTCGGGATCGATGCTGCGCGCTTCACCCGTATCGCCACACAGGACAACTTCTGGCAGATGGGCGATACCGGACCATGCGGTCCCTGTTCGGAGATTTTTTATGATCATGGGCCGGAAATCGCGGGAGGCCCGCCCGGCACGCCGGAGGCGGACGGAGACCGCTACGTCGAAATCTGGAATCTCGTGTTCATGCAATACAACCGCGACAGCGCCGGAACACTGCATCCGCTGCCCCGGCCGTCGGTGGACACCGGCATGGGGCTGGAGCGCATTGCCGCGGTCATGCAGCAGGTCCACAGCAATTATGAAATCGACCTGTTTCAGGACTTGATCAGGGCAGCGGCGCAAGCCACGAATACGACCGATCTGTTCAGCAGTTCGCTGCGAGTGATAGCAGACCACATTCGCGCCTGTTCCTTCCTCATTGCCGATGGGGTGATTCCCGGCAACGAAGGGCGCGGCTACGTCCTGCGCCGCATCATACGCCGCGCCATCCGCCATGGTTACAAATTGGGGCAGAAGCAACCTTTCTTCCACTCGCTGGTAAAAGATCTGGCGGGCGTCATGGGGCAGGCCTATCCGGAACTGGTGGAAGCCCAGGCGCGCGTAACGGGGGTACTGAGGCAGGAGGAAGAGCGGTTTGCCGAGACGCTGGAACACGGCATGGAGGTGCTGGAAGCGGCGCTACGCCCAGAAAGCCAGGAAGACCGCGTGCTGGATGGCGAAACCCTGTTCCGCCTGTACGACACCTTCGGGTTTCCGCTGGATCTCACCGCCGATATCGCGCGCGAGCGCGGCATCACGATAGATCATGCGGGTTTCGATCGCGCCATGGAGCGTCAGCGTGAGCGGGCCCGGGCGGCAAGCAAGTTCACGATGGAGGACGGCCTCACCTACAGCGGGCCGTCGACAGAATTCCACGGTTACGAAAGCCTTCGCGATGAAGGACAGGTTCTCGCCCTCTACAAACAGGGCAGCCGGGTCGATTTCATCGAGGCGGGCGACGAAGCGGTGGTCGTGCTCGACCAGACGCCGTTTTATGCCGAGTCGGGCGGGCAGGTGGGAGATCGCGGTGAGCTGCTCGCCGCCAACGGCACCTTCGCGGTATCCGATACCCAGAAAATCCAGGCAAACGTATTTGGCCACGTTGGGTCGCTGCGCAGCGGGCGACTGGTTATCGGCGATACGGTACTGGCGGAGGTCGATCGAGTCGCGCGGGCGCGCACCGAGCGCAACCATTCCGTCACGCACCTGATGCACAAGGCGTTGCGCCAGGTATTGGGCGGTCATGTGCAGCAAAAAGGCTCGCTGGTCGATCCCGACAAAACGCGTTTCGACTTCGCCCATAACCAGCCTGTCACGGATGCGGAAATCCGGGAGGTGGAGGCATTGGTCAATGCCGAAATTCTCGTCAACGACGCGACCAGTGCGCGCATGATGACGATCGATGACGCTAAAAAGACGGGTGCCATGATGTTGTTCGGTGAGAAATATGGCGCCGAGGTGCGCGTGCTGGACATTGGCACTTCGCGGGAGCTGTGCGGGGGTACCCATGTGAAGCGCACCGGCGACATCGGGCTCTTCAAGATCGTGGCCGAGTCCGGCGTGGCCGCAGGCATCCGGCGCGTGGAGGCGGTGACGGGCGAACGTGCGCTGGCCTATGTCCAGGAAAGGGAATCGCAATTACAGCAGGTGGCGGATGCGGTCAAGGCGCAACCGCAGGATACTGCGGCACGCGTCACGCAAATCCTTGACAATGTGAAAGCCCTCGAAAAAGAGCTTGCACGGATGAAATCGAAACTGGCCAGTTCGAGGGGCGACGATCTTGCCGCTCAGGTTCGCGAGGTGAAAGGGGCGAAAGTTCTTGCGGTGAGTCTCGAAGAGGCTGATTCCAGAACCCTGCGGGAAACGCTGGACAAGTTCAAGAATAAGTTTATCTCCTGTGTCGTGGTCCTGGGCGCCATCGAAGACGGAAAAGTCAAGCTGATCGCGGGTGTTACCGCGGACCTGACCGCGAAGGTGAAAGCGGGTGAGCTGGTCAATTTCGTTGCCCGGCAGGTGGGCGGCAAAGGCGGCGGGCGTCCCGACATGGCCCAGGCGGGCGGAACCGAGCCGGACAATCTGCCCTCGGCATTGCACAGCGTGGCAGACTGGGTTGAGCAGCGGCTGTAAGCTCATGCAGGCAATCTTGTTTTTTAAAAAAGCAACTTCATATACATAAATAATGATAAGCAAACATTCCCGCCTACTCATTCTCGGTTCCGGCCCGGCCGGCTATACCGCCGCGGTTTATGCCGCCCGCGCCAACCTCAAACCTGTCGTTATCACCGGCATGGCCCAAGGCGGCCAGCTCATGACCACCACCGACGTGGATAACTGGCCCGCGGATGCAATGGGCGTGCAGGGTCCGGAATTGATGGAACGTTTTCAGAAACATGCGGAACGTTTCGATACCGAAATCATTTTCGACCATATTCACACCGCCCGGCTAACCGAAAAACCGTTTACGCTGATCGGCGATCAAGGCACCTACACTTGCGACGCGCTGATTATTGCGACCGGCGCTTCCGCCCGATACCTGGGCTTGCCCACCGAGGAGGCATACATGGGCCGGGGGGTATCCGGCTGCGCGACCTGTGACGGTTTTTTCTACAAGGGTCAGGATGTAGCGGTGGTAGGAGGCGGCAATACGGCGGTGGAAGAGGCGCTTTACCTTTCCAACATTGCCCGAAATGTCACCGTCGTACACCGGCGCGACAAATTCCGCTCGGAAAAAATCATGATCGACAAGATGATGGACAAGGTGAAGAACGGCAATATCACGCTGGAACTCAACCACGTGCTGGACGAAGTGCTGGGGGACAACTCCGGTGTCACCGGCATGCGCATCAGAAACCTTCACGATAATTCCCACAAGATCCTTACCGTGCAAGGCGTATTCATTGCAATCGGCCACAAACCCAATACCGACATTTTCGAGGGGCAATTGAAAATGGAAAATGGCTACATCATCACGCGCAGCGGAAACCATGGCAACGCCACGGCGACCAGCATTCCGGGTGTATTTGCGGCCGGTGATGTTCAGGACCATATTTACCGGCAGGCGGTAACCAGCGCGGGAACCGGCTGCATGGCGGCATTGGACGCGGAGAAATACCTCGACGTCCTGACCTGAGATCCCCGCCAATTCGCACAACGTACACTGCGGCTCAATGTGCTTATTTTTCACACATGAAACGGCGGGAAAAGAAACCGGCAGCCAAAACGGAAACTCCCGCGGCGAATAGCGCGGCTGTACCGGCCGCAGCCACGGGGATCGCGCCGGGGATCGGTGACGACGAAGCCGCGCTGTTCCGCAACGCGGTTCGGGATGTGGCCCCGTTGACTCCGCCGGACAAGATAAGCCACCCTGCCAAATCCCATGCCCGGCCGATACCGCATCACGTATCCCATCACATATCACGCGACGAACAGTCGCCTGGCGATTCGCTCTCCGATTATGTCTCGCTGGAAATGGAACCCGGCGATGAATGGTCTTTTTTGCGCC
>DASVYI010000371.1:0-6369 GCA_036392275.1 Nitrosospira sp.
TTTTACGGCTGCTGCGGCGGCAAATGAAGTGGATAAAGAAGTGGATAAGCGCCAACCCCTTCCACTTACCGAGCACCAGCGAAATCACGTGCTCACCGAAATGCGAGGCCTGCTATCGGGCACACAGAATATTCTGGATGCGCTTTCCAGGGAAGACATGGTGGCGGTTGCACGTGAGGCCCGCGCGCTGGGCATGGGTATGGTGCATAAGGGCGAAGATCATCTCAAAGCCGTGCTGCCCAGGGAATTTATGCAGCTTGGCATGTCCGTACACAAAGCTTTCGACAAGATAGCGCTTGACGCGGAATCCTTGAAAGATCCCAAACATACGTTACGGCAATTGGGTGAATCGATGCAAAAGTGCAATGCCTGTCACGCCAGTTACCAGATTCGCGTCAAGGATCAATCGGCTGCGCCGGACGCGCAGCCTTCACATCACCACCAGCATTAAGGCCAGGCCAGCAGCTTGTCAAGACGTGAAGAGTCGAAGCAAAGAAGTGACTGGAAGTAAACTGGTCGGGGGCAGATTTTGACGATTTTGCAGCCGATGTCCTTTAAATCCGGCAGGCTGCCAGGTGCAGAGCAGTCTGCCTGGGCCATTGCCTCGCGCAGAAGTAAAAACCGGTAAGAAGGTAAAAATCTGCGAGAGCGTGGGACGAAATGCGAATTCGAAATAAAAGAATCAGAGTTAAAGCAATATATCTCTTGAAAATACTCCCCCAACCCTGATTCTGCGATTTATTGTTGTTGCGCTGTTATTATTGTTGTCGGTTGCTTCCCCGCCGCTTCCACTTGCCCCATAGGTTTCCATCGCAATCCCGATTCTCCATCCCCGCGGAGAAAAACTGCGAGACAGCAATTATCGCAATGACCGGTATCCATTCCCCATTGCCGGTATCTGCTCCAAAGCAAATTTCATGCCATATCTTATAATCCTGTACAAACAAAGATCTACAGATTAGCTGAAGCTGGATCACTGAATCAGTGTAAAAATTTCCGGCACTTGCCTCCTCGTTAAACTTATGGATGCGGTAAACGCCGGCTTCGTCACGTAAATGCCGCTTGATGAAAGGGATGGCGCACAAACCAATGCTTGACCTGAAAAGCGTGTATGGGTTCTACTAGCGAAATCGCCGAGGTTAAAATGCATGGTTTTGCCGACCCGAAAGGCAACACCATACAGCAGAACCCCTGCGCCGGTGCGGGGGATAAATCCGGCTTATCTGTCAACTTACCTATCATTAGCGCCCATTAGTGCCGTTCGAGAACAATCATGCAGCGCGAGAATCCAGGCAGCACTCCTTCAATGGTATTACGCCGCGTAACCGGCGAGGATGGCGCACCGCATGTAACGCTTTCGGGCACCTGCACGCTGACCGCTCTCGGGAATCGCCTGCAATCATCATTCGCCGAACTCACCGGGTATGCCGCGGATCCGGAATTGCACTGGGATCTGAGGGGAATCGCGCAAATGGATGATGCGGGTGCCGTTCTGCTATGGCGCGCCTGGGGAGAACATCGCCCCAGGCATTTGTCCCTTCGCCCGGAGCACGAAAGATTATTCAGTCGCCTGGAGAAAATGCCATCCCCTCCCCAGCCTGTTTCGCAGGACTGGCTATGGCCTGTTACGGTTCTGGGAAAGGCGATTTTTCTACTTTGGGAACACCTGACCAGCGTCATAGTACTGACCGGACAGCTGCTCCTGGACGCGAAATATCTGGCTGGCCACCCCGCGCGCATTCCATGGCGTGAAATTTCTGCGAACCTTTACCGCACTGGCGCGCAGGCGCTGGGGATTACCGCTCTGGTGGGGTTTTTGATCGGCGTCGTGCTGAGCTACCTTTCTTCCAAGCAATTGCAGACCTACGGCGCTGACGTTTTCATCATCAATATTCTTGGCGTGAGCATAATTCGTGAACTCGGTCCAATGCTCGCTGCAATACTGGTGGCGGGCCGTTCGGGCTCGTCCATGACCGCGCAGCTAGGTGTAATGAGGGTAACGGAGGAACTCGACGCCCTGACCGTGATGGGCATCCCCCACAGTCTTCGCCTCGTATTGCCCAAAGTCATGGCGCTCGGTATCGCGATGCCCCTGGTAGTGCTATGGACAAGCGCGATTGCGCTGATCGGAGGTATGGTCATTGCCGAAATTCAGCTCGGGCTGAGCTATAATTTTTTTTTGAATAAACTGCCGGATGCGGTACCACTTGCCAACCTCTGGCTGGGATTGGGCAAAGGCGTCGTGTGCGGCATGGTGATCGCGCTGATTTCCTGTCATTTTGGCTTGAGAATCAAATCCAACACCGAAAGCCTCGGCGAGGGCACCACAAATTCCGTGGTCACCGCGATCACCGTCGTGATTATCATCGATGCGATTTTTGCCATTATTTTTTCCAATGTCGGCTTGAGGTAAGGCAACCTGATGACTGTCGAAAACTGCGTCATCGAGGTAGAGGGGTTGCATACCCGTTTTGGCAACCATGTAGTGCACGAGAACATCAATCTGTGCGTGCGCCACGGCGAAGTTCTTGCGCTGGTAGGCGGTTCAGGCGCGGGCAAGACCGCCCTGATGCGGGAGATGCTGGGTCTGGATGAACCGGCTCAAGGCACGGTCCGGGTTTTTGGCAAGCCCCTGCATGGCCACGACCGCAAAGCCATGCAAGACCTGCGCAATCGCTGCGGCGTCCTGTTTCAAAAAGGCGCATTGTTCAGCGCGCTGTCGGTATATGACAATATCGCCCTGCCCATGCGCGAGCTGCGAACGCTGAATGAAAGCATGATCCGTGATCTGGTCATGCTCAAACTCAAGATGGTGGACATCGCGCCGATGCACGCCACCAAGATGCCTGCCGAACTTTCTGGCGGAATGATCAAGCGCATCGCACTGGCACGCGCCATGGCGCTCGATCCCGAGCTGTTGTTTCTGGACGAGCCCACCTCGGGGCTGGACCCCGAACTGAGCGATGGTTTCGTCAAACTGATCCAGACGATGCGCCGCGAACTGACGCTGACCATTGTGATGACGACGCATGATCTCGATACGCTGGTGGCGCTTTCCGACCGCATTGCGGTTCTGGCTGAACAGCGTCTGGTCGCGCTGGGAACGCTGGAGGAAGTGATCAAGACAGACCATCCCTTTATCAGGAATTATTTCTTTGGCGAGCGTGGCAAAAGGACATTGGAAAACATTGGAAATTCTTACGGGGAATGAATGATGGAAAACCGTGCCCATGCCCTTGCGGCAGGTTTGTTCGTAATGATTCTGAGCGCAGCTGCAGCGGCCGCCGCCATGTGGTTTGCGGGAGATACGGCGGGACGCGACAAGTATCTGATCGTATCGGAATCCCCTGTCACAGGGCTTAATTCTCAGGCAACAGTGCGCTACCGCGGGGTAACCGTGGGCAAAGTGGAGAACATACGCCTTGACCCGGAAAACTTTCGTACTGTGCTTATTCGCATCGCGGTGGATCGAAGCCTGACGTTGACGGAGAACGCATACGCTCAGCTTGGCTATCAGGGACTGACGGGCCTTGCGTTTGTTCAACTGAATGACGAAGGCAACCAGGCGGAACGATTGGAAACCAGCCCTGACAATCCTGCGCGGATTCCCCTGCGCCCCTCTGCGCTGGATAGCGTCGCCGAGGCGGGGCAGCGCCTGCTTGGCAAGGCCAACGGATTGGTGGACCGGCTGGATCTGCTGCTCGGGGAACAAAACCAGACCCGCATCACACACATACTGGAGAATACGGCGAGTGTCACCGGCCGTCTGCGAGGCGTCGTGAATGAGCTCGAACCCGGACTGAAATCCCTGCCCGGACTGGCGGCTGACGCCCGTTCGGTACTCAAGCACACGGACCAGCTTGTCATGAACCTCAACGACATCAGTACCCGGATGAACGAGTATGGGGGTCCGATCAACGGCCTATCGCAAACAGCCGGAGAGCTCACCGATACTTTGCACAAATTAAGGGAAACGGGCGAGGGAATCACGCGCAGCACTCGCAATGTGGACCGGGTCCTCCTGCAACTGGAAGAACAGCCCCGAAGCCTGCTATTTGGCAGATCGCCTCCGCCACCCGGTCCGGGGGAGGAAGGTTTTGTGCCGCCGCCGGAAGCGTCGAGATGAAATACCTGATCCTTGCAATCCTGGCGCTGACCGGCTGCGCCGTGCCGCGTGCCCAGGCGCCGATGGCGCTGTATGATTTTGGTGCGCAGCGTCTCGCGGCTGCGCCCGGCGCTTCCGGAATATCCGGCGATATGCGGCTGCGGGCAAGTATTCTGGTATCCGATGCGCTGGCGCCAGTCTGGCTGGATAGCACGGCGATCCTATATCGTCTGGCATATCACGACGTTGCACGCGTGTATGCCTATAGTGGCAGCCGCTGGGCCGCCACACCTGCAACATTGCTCACTCAACGGATCAGAAGCCGCATTGCCATGGTCAACGATGACGGCGTGGTGAGCGCTGCCGAGGGTGCGCGGACGGACTATGCATTGCGCCTGGAGCTTGAAGAGTTCACCCAGATATTCAATACCGCGGACCATAGCCAGGCCGTCATTAAATTACGTGCAAGCCTCATCGACCGCCGCACACGCGGGTTACTGAGTCAGCAAAGCTTCAGCATCGAGCAACCGGCGCCGGCACCCAACGCGTCAGGTGCCGTGCACGCGCTGACGGAAGCCAGCGATAACCTGATTGGAGCGCTCATTGGCTGGCTGGCGGAAGAGTTACCAGAGGGAAGATGAAATTTCCTGGCGGAAACCGGAGGCGCTCCGCTCCGTCAGCTCTCTGATCGAATTTACAGGGTACAATTAATATATGAAACGTTTACTTTCGATATCAGCATGGGCTGCGCTGTCGTTGCTCACCGCGTGCGCCGGCCAAGCTCACCTTGTGAACCCGGCCCCGCCCGGGAAATCTGCATCATCCGATCATCCGACAATCGAGCGCCCGGTCGCCGGCTGTGCCGCGAGGGAAAACCCGTTCGACTGCGATCGACGGGCTATTCTCGCCATGGTGGGCGGGTATGAAGTCCAGTTCAAGTTCGACGAGACCGTGGTATTGATGCCGGGCTACGAGCGCAAAAGCCCGAAACGCAGCATGGGCTTCGAACTCGTGGTGCTGGTCGAAGACACCGGCCGGCGGATCTCGCTCCAGCACATTCTGGTCATGGGCAACACCATCACCAAGCATTGGCGTCAGGATTGGGTATACGAATCACCAACACGCTGGGTTTATACAGGCAACCAACACTTCGAGCTGCGGGAGCGCGACCCGGCCGGAATAACCGGCACATGGACACAGTTTGTTTACGAAGTGAACGATGCACCGCGCTACTCCGGCAATGGCAAGTGGAACCACCGGTACGGAGTGTCAACCTGGACTTCCGACCGCACCTGGCGGCCGTTGCCCCGGCGCGAGTACACCAAGCGCAGCGATTACCAGCTCATCAATGCCGAGAACCGGCACACGATTACCCCTCAGGGCTGGACCCACGAGGAGGACAACACAAAAGTTATACGCGCGGCAGACGGCAAGGATACAGTGCTGGTCCGCGAGTTCGGCTTCAATGAGTACCGCCGCATCGGCGGCTACAACTTTGAACCTGCTCAGGTCTACTGGGAGGCGACATCCAGATTCTGGGCAGTCGTACGTGCGCGCTGGGATAACTTGTTCGCCACGCAGGGATCGGTCACATTGTCCGTCATTCCCGGAGACGAGACCTTTAACATGGCAGTGCTCGATCTTGCCGACGAATACAGGAAAAACCCCCTGTTAGACCTATACCAAACCAGGCTTGACGATATCTTCGGCAAATTCGTGAATGTCAGAGGTTCCGCATCCGCATCCCTCGGCGCGGGCTGGGCGCTTTCGCGCCACCTGGACATATTCCGCCCTATTCCGGTCAATTAGGGCCTGTTGACACTTATTCGCGCCCGCGATGGCGACGAATTTCGTCCAAGCACGAGGTATGAGCCGCGCGGCAGAGTAGGCCTCCTGTAAGCGGCGAATAACGGTCAACAGGTCCTGATCTCAGCTTCACCAAGGACTTTGACGCATCAGCGGGCGCATCGGGGGTAATAGCCCGCCGCGTTCCGTTCATATCACCGGCTCTGCTTGAGCGCACCAAACACGCTCTGCAGCAACTGATTGGTCTGACCCATCGGATCACTGCGGATGGCCCGTTCTTCCTCCGCCATCATCAGATAAAGGCCATCCAGGGTTTTCTGGGTAACGTAATTTTCGATATTGGCGTCTTTTTCCGCAACCAAACCAAATTTCGCACCCTTGCTCGCGAACTCGTTATATTTCTTCAACAGCCCTGCCTGATCCGTGGCATTTTTTACGATAGGCAAAAACTTCTGAGT
>DASVYI010000372.1:0-14763 GCA_036392275.1 Nitrosospira sp.
TGCAGGTGATATGGAGCTTTTTGCCTGGGCTCTCGATGAAAAACGAGAAAGCCGGGAAAAAGGGGAAAAAGGGGAGCAAAGCGGTTCCGGCTCGCCGAGACCCAGAATAGTCGCCGTTACCGGCTCCAACGGCAAAACCACGGTGACGGCCATGGTGGGAGCGATGGTCAGGAGCGCCGGGTGGGATGCCGAGGTGGCGGGCAATATTGGCCCCGCGGTTCTGGATGCATTGATGCAGCGGCAGGATTCGGGAAAGCTGCTGCCTCAGGCATGGATACTGGAGGTTTCCAGTTTTCAGCTCGAAACCACGCACAGCCTGCGCCCGGATGCGGCCGCGGTGTTGAACCTGAGCGAAGATCATTTCGACCGTTACGCCGGGATGGCGGATTACGCCGCCGCCAAGGCCAGAATATTTTTAGCCGGAGCCGGGCGCGGTCATGACGCTTCCGGCGGGGTGCAGATTCTCAATCGGGAGGATCCCCTGGTCCGTGAAATGGCGCTGCCCGGCAGAAAGCAGATGACTTTTGGTTTGGACCTGCCCCCGGGCGACAGCGACTTCGGGCTGATGCGCCAGGGTGAAGATATCTGGCTGGCCCAGGGAAAGACCCGTTTGATGAAGACGAGCGAGCTTCGCGTGGCCGGCCTGCACAATACGGCGAACGCGCTGGCGGCATTGGCGCTGTGCCGCGCGATAGCGCTGCCGTTTGAACCGTTGTTGCAGGCCCTGCGTGAATTCAGGGGCCTGCCGCACCGGATGGAGAAAGTCGCCGCATTCCGCGATATCACGTTCTACGACGATTCCAAAGGCACCAATGTGGGTGCGACGGTTGCCGCCCTGAATGGCATGGCGCAGCGTGTGGTCTTGATAGCCGGCGGGGATGGCAAGGGCCAGGACTTCGCGCCCCTGGCAGGCCCTGTCGCGGAGCACGCCCGGGCCGTGGTGCTGATCGGGCGCGATGCCGGAAAGATCGCGGCTGCGATACAGCACAGCGAGGCACCGTTGCATCACGCCGCGACCATGGAAGAGGCCGTGAGAAAAAGCTTTACGCTTGCACGGAGGGGAGACGCAGTACTGATGTCACCGGCCTGCGCAAGTTTCGATATGTTCAGGGATTATGTCCACCGTGCCGAGGCATTCGTGGCGGCTGTAAAGGCTGTGGAACATGTCGAAACCGGGAATTCCGTCAACGTTGACAGTGTGTTCAGCCGATGATCTATCAGCACGATACCGGTCACACACGAAACCTGCCCCCCTTTGACCTGTCCCTGATCTGGTCCGCGATATTCCTGCTGAGTCTGGGGCTGGTGATGGTTTATTCGGCTTCCATTTCCATCGCGGAGGCAGGGAAGGGTACAAATGGTCATCCCGCTCATTTTCTCGTCCGGCATGCGGCATACCTGGCAGCGGGTCTGGCGGCCGGTCTGGTCGCGTTTCAGATACCGATGCGGTTGTGGCAGAAATATTCGTTCCATCTATTTCTACTGGGTGCGCTGTTGCTGGTGCTGGTACTGATTCCCGGCATTGGCCGCGAAGTCAACGGCAGCCGCCGCTGGATCTCGCTGCTGATCGTGAACTTCCAGCCGTCCGAGTTCATGAAGCTGTTCATGGTGATTTACGTTGCGAACTATACCGTCCGCAAGACTGCTTACCTCGGAAATTTCCGCAAGGGATTTCTGCCCATGTTGATCGTCATGCTGATGGTGGGCCTGCTGCTGCTGCTCGAACCGGACTTCGGCTCGTTTGTCGTGATTACCGCCATCATGATGTCGATACTGTTTTTGGGGGGTATAAGCCTGAAGCTGTTCACGGGGCTGATCGGCCTGGTTGCCATGGGCTCGCTGGCGCTCATATGGGTTGAGCCTTACCGCATGCAGCGGCTTTTTGGATTCATGGATCCATGGAATGACCCGTATGGAAAAGGATATCAATTGAGTCACGCCCTGATTGCGTTCGGGCGCGGCGAATGGCTGGGCGTCGGTCTGGGCGGCAGCGTGGAGAAACTCTTCTATCTGCCGGAAGCGCACACCGATTTTTTGCTTGCCGTCATTGCGGAGGAGCTCGGTTTCGCCGGGGTTGCATCGGTTGTGGCGCTGTTTGCCTGTCTGGTCATTCGCGCCTTTGTCATAGGCCGCCAGGCGGCAATGCGTGAACGTTTTTTCCCTGCCCTGCTCGCGCAGGGAATCGGGGTATGGCTGGGAGTACAGGCATTCATCAACATGGGGGTGAACATGGGCGTGCTGCCTACAAAGGGATTAACGCTTCCGCTGATGAGTTTCGGTGGCAGCAGTATTGTCGTCAGCTGTCTTGCGCTGGCCCTGCTGCTGCGGGTGGATTGGGAAAACCGGCAGTTGATGAAAGGTTATGCGGTATAGGCGGAATATAACACCGGGCTCAGGGGACTGGCATAAGGACCAGGTAATTTGACTCATACCATTCTCATCATGGCGGGCGGGACAGGGGGGCATGTTTTTCCCGGACTTGCGGTGGCGGCGTACATGAAGAAGGCGGGCTGGCATGTCGTCTGGCTGGGAACGGAGGGAGGAATGGAAACAACTCTGGCGCCGCGGCAGGGGCATGATGTCGAGACCATACGCTTTTCGGGCTTTCGCCGGAAAGGCGCGGGAACCTGGTTGATGTTGCCATTTCGCCTCTCGCTGGCGTTATGGCAGAGCGCCAGGGTGATGCTGAGAGTGCGTCCCGATGTGGTGCTGGGCATGGGGGGGTACCCCGCGCTTCCGGGGGGACTGATGGCCTCACTGTTGAATAAACCGTTACTCATACATGAACAGAACTCGATTCCCGGACTCGTGAACAGAATACTGGCGAAACTGGCGGACAGGGTATTGCTCGGTTTTCCCGATACGGTCGCGGCAAGCGGACAGACGCTGTTTTCCGGCAATCCGGTGCGAACGGAAATTACTCAATTGGAAGCGCCGGAAAAAAGGTACGCCGCGCGCAGCGGTAAATTGAGACTGCTGGTCATCGGCGGCAGCCTGGGCGCCCAGGCGTTGAACACCATGGTGCCGCTGGCGCTGAAGCTGATTCCGGAATCGCAGCGGCCTCTGGTCACACACCAGGCGGGGACCAGGCATCTGGAAGCTTTAAAGAAGAATTACGCCGAGGCGAACGTGGAAGGCGAATTGGTGACTTTCATCGAGAACATGGGCGCATGCTACGCCGACTGCGACATGGTGGTTTGCCGTGCCGGCGCCCTTACGGTCGCTGAACTGGCTGCCGCAGGCGTGGCGAGCATTCTGGTGCCTTTTCCATACGCCGTGGATGATCACCAGACATCGAATGCGAAGTTTCTTAGTGACAAGGGCGCAGCGGTGCTGTTGCCGCAAAGCGAGCTGACGCCGGAAAGGCTGGCGGAACTATTGACAGGGTTCACGCGCGCGACCCTTGCCGACATGGCGGGGAGGGCCCGGCAACTGGCGAAGCCGGATGCAACGAGAATCGTGGCCGAAGCATGCATGGAAATGATAAAAGCATAAACTGGACGGTTTGAGACATGAAACACAAGGTTAAACGCGTCCATTTCGTCGGTATCGGCGGGTCGGGCATGAGTGGAATCGCCGAAGTGCTGCTCAATCTGGGATACAAGGTGAGCGGTTCGGATCTGTCCGACAGCGCGATAACGCGGCGCCTGAGGAAGCTGGGCGCCACGGTGCACCTTGGCCATGACAGCAGTCATGTGGCGTCTGCCGACGCGGTGGTCACCTCTACCGCAATCAAGCCGGACAATCCGGAGGTCGTTGCCGCGCGCGAGCGCAATGTTCCGGTTGTGCCCCGTGCCATCATGCTGGCGGAACTGTTGAGGTTGCGCCAGGGAATTGCAATTGCTGGCGCTCACGGCAAGACGACTACCACAAGTCTGATCGCCAGTATTCTCGCCGAAGCCGGGATGGATCCGACATTCGTGATCGGGGGAAGGCTGGAAGCGGCTGGATCTCATGCCAAGCTTGGCCGCGGGGAATTCATCGTGGTCGAGGCCGATGAATCCGATGCCTCGTTCCTCCATTTGCAACCCGTGCTGGCAGTCGTGACCAATATCGATGCTGATCATATGGAGACCTACGGCCATGATTTCGCCCGGCTCAAACAGGCATTCGTGGACTTCGTGCAGCATCTGCCCTTCTATGGAATGGCGGTACTCTGCGTCGATGATGCCAGCGTACGCGAAATCATGCCCGCCATTACCAAACCCATCACTACCTATGGTTTGTCCGATACCGCACAAGTACGCGCCGCGGATATCCGGCATGACGGGGGACAGATGCATTTTACCGCGCTGGTCGGCGTGAACGGTAAAACCCGCAAGCTCGGGATAACGCTCAACCTCCCGGGATTGCATAACGTGCAAAACGCACTCGCGGCCATTGCGGTATGCAATGAAGTCGGCTTGCCGGACACCGCCATTGTCAAGGCATTGGCCGGCTTCAGGGGCGTAGACCGGCGTTTTCAGCGTTACGGCGAAATTGCATTATGGGGCAACGGAAACGGCAGGACGGGGAGTTTTACGCTGATCGATGATTACGGCCATCATCCCGCCGAAATGGCGGCCACGATTGCGGCGGCGCGCGGGGCGTTCCCGGGACGCCGGCTGGTACTCGTGTTCCAGCCACACCGCTACAGCCGTACCCGCGATTTATTCGAAGATTTCGTGAAGGTGTTATCCAGCCCCGATGTGCTGTTGTTGACGGAGGTATATCCCGCGGGCGAAGCGCCGATCGTGGCCGCCGACAGTAAATCGCTCGCACGTGCGCTGAGGGTTCAAGGCAAGGTGGAGCCGATCTTTGTCGAAACCGTCGAGGAATTGCCAGCCGCCATTCAAGGCATCGTGCATGACAAGGATATCGTGCTGGTCATGGGCGCAGGATCGATAGGTGGCGTAGCGCCTGGTCTTGCAGGCGGGAATCTGGAGCAACCGGAAGTCGAAAGAGAAGAAAGACTAGCGAAGGAAAAAAAAGTGGTGAAAGAAGTAAAGGAAGCAAAAGAGGCATGAGGCCGCTTCTCCAAAAGAACTGAAATGGATATATCGGACATCAAATCAGCGCACGGGCTGGCAGCGCTTCGCGGCGAAGTGCGCATGAACGAGCCAATGAGAAAACATACTTCGTGGCGGGCGGGAGGCGCGGCGGAGCATGTATACATCCCGGCCGACTTGGCCGACTTTTCCCGGTTTCTGGCGAGTCTGCCGCCGGATGAGCCGGTGTATGTGATAGGACTCGGCAGCAACCTTCTGGTACGGGATGGCGGCGTGCGGGGCACGGTCGTGGTATTGCACGCGCGGCTAAACGAACTCCGGCTGGTCCAACGGAATGAAAATGACGGGCTGGTTTACGCGCAGGCAGGCCTGGCCTGCGCCAAGGCAGCCCGCTTCGCCGCATCGCACGAACTGGCCGGCGCGGAATTTCTGGCGGGCATTCCCGGCACGATCGGCGGGGCTCTGGCGATGAATGCGGGCTGCTACGGTGCCGAAACCTGGGAGATTGTGGAGCGGGTGCAAACAATCGGCCGTGCGGGTCAATTGCGCGAGCGTCCACCGAATGACTATGCGATTGGTTACCGGCACGTGGCGCTAAAACCGGAGATGCGGATCGAGGAACCTCGAATCGAAGGCTTTCGTAACGAAGAGTGGTTTGTGGGCGGATGGTTCAGATTGCGAAGCGGCACGCATGATGCGTCGCGCCAAAAGATCAAGGAATTTCTCGCCCGGCGTATTACGAGTCAGCCTTTGAATCTGCCCAATGCGGGTTCGGTGTTTCGCAATCCTCCCGGTGATAGCGCGGCCCGCCTGATCGAGTCTTGCGGCCTGAAGGGATTTCGCATTGGGAGTGCGCTGGTTTCACCCAAGCACGCGAATTTCATTGTGAACACCGGCACCGCGACTGCGGCGGATATCGAAGCGGTTATCGTGGCGGTGAAAAACGCGGTGAAGCAGAAGACAGGAATCGAATTGGAACAGGAAGTCAGAATCATCGGGGCAGCGCGATGATGGCGCTGAATCCGGTTGTCGCCATGAACACCTCCATCAGGGAAATCCAATGGTGAGTCAGGATCGTTTCGGGAAAGTCGCTGTTCTCATGGGCGGACGTTCGGCCGAACGCGAGATTTCGCTTCAAAGCGGTACCGCCGTGCTGGATGCGCTCCACCGCCGGGGTGTCGATGCCCACCCGTTCGATCCTTCCGAGCAGCCCATGGAGGCGCTTTTGCAGCAGGGATTCAACCGCGCCCATATCGCCCTGCATGGGCGATACGGCGAAGATGGCACGGTGCAGGGGGCACTTGAACTCATGGGCCTGCCCTATACCGGCAGCGGCGTGCTGGCGAGCGCTCTGGCCATGGATAAGTGGCGTACCAAATTGCTGTGGCAGGCGGCGGGAATCCATACGCCGCGCCATATACTGCTTACGGAGCAAAGCGACTTCGACGCGGTGGCAGAAGAACTCGGCCTGCCGTTGATCGTCAAGCCTTCACGGGAAGGATCGACCATCGGCCTGAGCAAAATTGCGGCGGCGAAGGACCTGCCGGCGGCATGGCGGCTGGCGTCGAGACACGACCCCCTGGTATTGGCCGAACAATTTATCGAAGGGACC
Source organism: Nitrosospira sp. (assembly GCA_036392275.1). Classification (GTDB taxonomy): domain Bacteria; phylum Pseudomonadota; class Gammaproteobacteria; order Burkholderiales; family Nitrosomonadaceae; genus Nitrosospira. The sequence goes on from DASVYI010000372.1 coordinate 6,601, forward strand.
GAACTTACCGCGGCAATTCTCGGCGATACCGCCCTGCCGCTGGTACGGATTCAGGTGGCAGGCGGCCTGTACGATTATGAGGCCAAGTATCTTTCCGACAAAACACAATATTTTTGCCCGAGTGGCCTGGCGGCCGCGGAGGAGAGCGCGATTCAGATGCAGGCGTTGCAGGCACACCGCATTCTGGGATGCGAGGGATGGGGAAGGGTCGACGTGATTCTGGATGCATCGGGACAGCCCTATTTTCTCGAGACCAATACTTCCCCCGGCATGACCAGCCATAGCCTCGTGCCGATGGCAGCCAGGGCCGTAGGGATTTCGTTCGACGACCTGGTGATTCGGATACTGGAGCTTGCTCATGTGGGATAACCATCAGATGCTGGGCTTGCTGGCAAATTCGTTGTTTGCTCTGGCTGCATTGATGGCTGGCTATTTCATCAGCAAATGGGCCATAAACCTGCCGGTGTTTCCGTTGAAGGTGGTCAGCGTGAGCGGCACCGGCAGCGGTGCCTCCAGCGGCAACAGTGGCAATAGCGGCCATGGCGGCCTGAAGCATGTCACGCGAGAGCAGATTGAGGATGCGGTCCGCAGCAGGGTTACGGGAAATTTCTTTACGGTTGACCTGGAAGCGGCGCGCAACGCATTTGGAAAGCTGCCATGGGTACGCGCTGCCACGGTGAGGCGGATCTGGCCGCAGAGCCTTGAGGTAATGCTCGAGGAACATGTAGCGCTGGCATACTGGGGCAGCGCCGCGCTGGTCGATACACACGGGGAAATTTTCAATGCCGCCTCCGATGCGCAACTGCCCTTGTTCGAGGGGCCGGAGGAAAGCTCGGGCGATATGGTACGGCAGTACCGCGTATTTTCCAGATTGTTGCGGCCCCTGAACCAGAAAATTGACTACATGAAACTTTCTCCCCGCCGGGCGTGGCAAATTCGTCTGGAAAACGGAACCGTGCTGGAACTGGGGCGTGAACAGATGGAGGTCCGGCTGGAGCGTTATGTATTGGCCCATGCTCGCGGCGTGATGGAGCGCAATCCGCAACCGGGGTACGCGGACTTGCGCTATCCCAACGGTTTCGCGGTGCGCTGACGGAAAAGATGCCAAAGCGATACCGAAAGAGACACCCAAAGAGACACCGAGGGATGTCGAAGGAACGCCGGGGGGATGCGGCAAGCGCAACAGGATCTCAAAAAACATGAGACTTATGGATTTACCAGGCAGATGAACAGAAGTAACGAGGCGAAAAATCTGATCGTCGGGCTCGATATCGGGACATCGAAAATAATTGCCATTGTCGCGGAGGTTAAACCGGAGGGCGGATTCGAAGTGATCGGCATGGGGAGCAGTCCTTCGCGCGGCCTGAAAAAAGGCGTGGTCGTCAATATCGAAACCACGGTGGCGGCGATCCAGCGCGCACTCGAGGAAGCGGAGCTGATGGCCGATTGCAAGATCCGCGAGGTTTATACGGGAATCGCCGGCAGCCATATCAAAAGCTTCAATTCGCACGGAATGGTGGCGATCAAGGATAAGGAAGTCTCGCGGCTGGATGTGGATCGGGTCATGGAAACCGCAAAGGCCGTGAACATTCTCAATGACCAGCAGGTTCTTCACGTGCTCAATCAGGAATTCATCATCGACGGCCAGGAGGATGTGCGCGAACCCATCGGCATGAGTGGTATTCGCCTGGAAGTGAAGGTGCACATCGTGACCGGCGCCGTATCGGCGGCGCAGAACATCATGAAGTGCGTGCGCCGCTGCGGCCTGGAAGTGCGCGATTTGGTATTGCAGCCGCTGGCCTCTGCCATGGCCGTTCTGTCGGAGGATGAGAAGGACCTGGGTGTTTGCCTGGTGGACATCGGAGGAGGAACCACCGATATCGCGGTGTTCACCCATGGCGCCATTCGCCACACCGCGGTGATTCCGATTGCGGGAGACCAGATCACGAATGATATTGCAATGGCTCTCAGGACTCCCACCAAGGACGCAGAGGACATCAAGTGCCGCTATGGCTGTGCCTTGCGTGCGTTGGCAGACCCGCACGACATGGTTGAGGTGGCGGGCGTGGGGGATCGTGGAACACGGCAGCTCTCCAGGCAGACACTGGCGGAAGTCATCGAACCGCGCGCGGAGGAGCTTTATTCGCTGGTGCAGGCTGAATTGCGCCGCAGCGGTCTCGAAGAGCTGCTTTCGTCGGGAATCGTCATTACCGGCGGCACCAGCTCGCTTCAGGGCATGGTGGAACTGGGTGAAGAGATATTTCACATGCCCGTGCGGCTTGGACTGCCCCACTACCGGGGAAGCCTGGAAGAAGTGGTGCTGACGCCGCGATGCTCTACAGGCGTTGGCCTGATCATGGCGGGCATGGAGCAGCATCGGCGGCACCAGCATACGAGGCTCCAGGGAAATTCGTTCAAGCGCATTCTGGAGAGGATGAGGAGTTGGTTCCAGGTCAATTTTTAGGTGCGCGGAAAACGGGGCCATCCAGATAGGACTTGCTGACAGGCCCTAAAGAAAAAGTATCGAGCAGGAATTCGTCAACGGTATGGGATTTGAAAATTTATAAAGGAGAAGTGCTATGTTCGAAATCATGGATACACAAACACAGGAAGCCGTCATCAAGGTCATCGGCATCGGCGGGTGCGGCGGCAATGCGGTGGATCACATGATCCAGAATGGAGTGCAGGGTGTCGAATTCATTTGCGCCAACACCGATGCGCAGGCATTGAAGCGCAATCAGGCGCGCACCCTGCTTCAATTGGGATCGACGATCACCAAGGGGCTGGGTGCGGGAGCCGATCCTGAAATCGGGCGCAATGCCGCGCTGGAAGATCGCGAGCGGATCGCCGAACTGATCGAGGGAGCGGACATGCTGTTTATCACTGCCGGGATGGGCGGGGGTACCGGCACCGGTGCAGCGCCGGTGATAGCGCAGGTGGCCAGGGAAATGGGCGTTCTTACCGTGGCGGTCGTGACCAAGCCCTTCTCCTTCGAAGGGCGGCGCATCAAAGCCGCGACGGCGGGAATGGAGGCATTGTCCCAGTATGTCGATTCACTGATTGTGATCCCCAATGACAAGCTGATGGCCGTTCTGGGCGAGGACGTCAGCATGCTGGATGCATTCAAGGCTGCCAACAACGTGTTGTATGGGGCGGTGGCCGGCATTGCGGAAGTCATCAACTGCCCCGGGCTCGTCAATGTGGACTTCGCCGACGTCAAGACAGTGATGTCCGAAATGGGCATGGCGATGATGGGCTCCGCGCTCGCCTCGGGGGCCGATCGCGCGCGCCTGGCCGCCGAGCAGGCCGTGGCGAGTCCGCTACTGGAGGACGTGAATCTTTCCGGTGCGCGCGGCGTACTGGTAAACATTACCGCCAGCTCGGGAATGAAAATGAAGGAAATTCACGAGGTGATGAGCGTCATCAAGGACTTCACCGCCGAAGACGTCACCGTGATCGTTGGCACCGTGATCGATGAAGATATGCAGGATGACCTGCGGGTAACCATGGTCGCGACCGGACTCGGGGGGGTCGTCAACCGTGCGCAGCCCAAGCCACTGAGCATCATCCACACGCGTACGGGAACGGACAACCTGTTCGCGGATGCCATCAACTGGAAAGAACTGGATGCGCCTGCCGCAATCCGTCCGAACAACAGGAGGCGCGACGCGGCTGTGGAAGCCATGAAACAATCCGGGGTGGACACGCTGGATATTCCGGCGTTCCTCAGGAAACAGGCTGATTAGAAACTCTGATCAGGAACCCATCAGGAGCCTGCGGAGACCTTCATCGTAGCCGGCTCCTGCGGGGGATTATCCGGGGCTTCCGTCGATCGTTCTCCGGTCCAGGCTGGCTTTTTCAAGCAGTGACTCGACAGCGTTTCTCAACGGAGATTCGGGCAATTCGGTAATGAGACGGCCGAGGCTTTCCGTCCCCGCTTGGCCTATTCGCGGTCTGACAGACGTCGAGCCATCATTGATATCTGAGGAATTTGCTTGCACAGCAACTCGAATTGCAGTAACCTCGTAACCCTTCGCCCGAAATTTCGATAACAACGAAGGCACCGTTTGTCTGAGTTTTGCCGCAATGGCGCCGTTACATGCGTATATGGTCAGCTTTCCGCCTTTGGAGAGTCCGCCCAGAGCGCAATAGCGGGCCAGCTGGGAGGGGGCAATGTCCATAAATACCTGCTGCATTACGGTCAACCTGCCCGCGTGGTTGAATAACTGCTGATGGCCGGCCGTCTGGCTCAGTACGCCGAGATAAAAATTGATCTTGCGTGCGGTCATGGCTGAACGATGATCAGGGAATAAGATGAATGTTATTCTAATTTCCAATAATTTGGCAAAAACCAAAACCTTGACCCTGACGAGCACACATCTGGTGCTTGTGGGCGGGGCATTTTTTCTCGCGACGATATTGCTGGCAATGGGATTGAACTATCTTTCCCTGCGCTATGCCGACAAGATTGACAGTCCCCCGTTGCGATCGCTGATTTTAAGCGTGCAGCAGGAAGAACATCAAAAAACCCAGTCTTACCTGCGTGACAGCCTCAACGCCATGGCGGTAAGGATGGGCCAGATGCAGGCGCAACTGCTGCGCCTGGATTCTGTAGGGTCGCGTCTGGCAGAGTTGGCGGGTATGAAACCCCAGGAATTTCTGTTCAATCAAAATCCGGGGCAGGGCGGGATGGTGTCCACTCTGCCGTCCCAGGATATGTCGTTTATAGAGCTCAGCAATAAAATCGAGGAATTGTCGCGTGTTCTGGAAGACCGTAGCGACAAGCTGGGAGCGCTGGATTCCGTGCTGATGCAGGACAGGCTCAGGAAGAAAATGCTCCCGTCGGTGATGCCGGTGGATGCAAAATGGTATTCCTCAGGTTTCGGGATGCGTATCGATCCGTTCTCCGGCCGAAGCGCGTTTCATGAAGGGGTTGATTTCATGGCGGCGAAAGGTACTCCCATCGTCGCTGCGGCAGGGGGAGTGGTCGTGTATTCCGATTACCACCCCGAATATGGTAATATGATTGATGTTGACCATGGCAATGATTTCGTCAGCCGCTATGCTCATGCTTCCAGGCGCCTGGTCAAGGTGGGACAGGTGGTGGTCCGGGGACAGAAGATTGCCGAAGTCGGTAGTACTGGCCGTTCTACCGGCCCGCATCTGCATTTTGAAGTCAGGCACAGGGGCTTACCGCAAAATCCATCACGGTTCTTGAAGATGCCCGGTTGAGTCGGATCGATACGCTGCGGCGGGGGTGAGGCCAAAAAACCTCACCCCTTATTTTTTGGACGATCGATTCAAATAACAGATAGATTTTTTGAGATTTCATGCTGAACAACCTGCTCAAGAAAGTCTTCGGAAGCCGTAATGACCGGCTTATCAAGCAATATTCGCAAACGGTCGGAGCCATCAATGGGCTGGAAGCCAGGATTGCAGCGCTGACTGACGCCGAGCTGCGTGCGAAGACCGACGAGTTCAAGCAGCGTGTCGCGGAAGGAATGGCCACTGATGCTTTGCTACCGGAAGCGTTCGCGGTCGTGCGTGAGGCGAGCAAGCGGGTGCTGGGAATGCGTCATTTCGATGTACAGCTGATTGGCGGTATGGCTCTGCATGCGGGAAAAATTGCCGAGATGCGCACGGGCGAAGGTAAAACCCTGATGGCGACGTTGCCCGCCTATCTCAATGCGTTGACCGGCGGGGGCGTGCATTTGGTTACCGTGAACGATTACCTGGCGAAACGCGATGCCGAATGGATGGGGCGCATTTATCAATTCCTCGGTATCAGCGTGGGCGTCATCCTTTCCCAGATGGAGCACGGCGACAAGCAGACCGCATATGCCGCCGATATCACCTACGGAACCAACAACGAATACGGCTTCGATTACCTGCGCGACAACATGGTGGGTCATCCTGCGGAGCGCGTGCAGCGAATGCTCAACTTTGCCATTGTTGACGAAGTGGATTCGATCCTGATCGACGAGGCCCGCACCCCGCTGATCATCTCGGGCCAGGCGGAAGGCAATACCGAAGTATACACGCGCATCAATACGCTGATCCCGAAACTTGCCCGCCAGGAGACCGAGAACGCTCCCGGTGATTTCAGTGTCGATGAAAAAGCCCAGCAGGTATTGTTGAGTGAAGCGGGTTTCGAGCATGCGGAAAAACTGCTCGCCCAGAGCGGATTGCTTACTCCCGGGACCAGTCTTTACGATCCCGCCAATATCAGCCTCGTCCATCATCTTTATGCGGGCCTGCGTGCCCATGCGTTGTTTCACCGCGACCAGCATTATGTGATACAGAATGGCGAGGTGGTCATCGTCGATGAATTTACCGGACGGCTCATGGCTGGCCGGCGTTGGTCGGAGGGTCTGCATCAGGCGGTGGAAGCGAAGGAAGGTGTTCCGATCCAGAAAGAAAATCAGACACTTGCTTCGATCACTTTTCAGAACTATTTCCGCATGTATCAGAAGCTGGCCGGGATGACGGGCACGGCTGATACCGAGGCTTACGAGTTCCAGCAAATTTACGGGCTGGAAACGGTGATCATCCCGACCCATCGCCCCATGGTCCGGGCCGACAGGATGGACCAGGTTTTCCGCACCATGCGTGAAAAAAACAATGCCATCATCGAAGATATCAAGGACTGCCACGAAAGGGGGCAGCCAGTTCTGGTCGGAACCACGTCCATCGAAAACAACGAGCTGCTGTCGGGGTTGTTGACCCGCGAAAAGCTGCCGCATCAAGTATTGAATGCCAAGCAGCACGCAAGGGAAGCGGAGATCGTTGCGCAGGCCGGCCGCCCGAAAATGATCACCATTGCAACCAATATGGCGGGTCGCGGTACGGATATCGTTCTGGGCGGCAACCCCGAACCCGATCTCGAGCGCATACGCTCGGACGAAACCATTGGCGAAGAGCAGAAAGCCGCACGGATTGCGCAAACGCAGGAGCAATGGCAGGTATTGCACGACGAAGTGCTCAAGCAGGGCGGCCTGCACATCATCGGCACCGAACGCCACGAATCCCGCCGGGTAGACAATCAGTTGCGGGGACGCGCCGGCCGCCAGGGCGACGCGGGTTCCAGCCGCTTTTACCTTTCACTGGAAGACCCTTTGCTGCGCATCTTTGCGTCCGATCGCGTGGCAAGCATCATGGAACGTCTCAAGATGCCGGAAGGGGAAGCCATCGAGCACCCGTGGGTCACGCGCGCCATTGAAAATGCGCAGCGCAAGGTGGAGGCCCGCAATTTCGACATTCGCAAGCAATTGCTGGAATACGATGATGTCGCGAATGATCAGAGAAGGGTCATTTATCAGCAGCGCAATGAGCTTCTCGAGTCACAGGATATTTCGGAAACGGTTACCGCAATGCGCGAAGACATGCTGCGCAATCTCATCATCCAGCATGTGCCGCCGCAGAGTGTAGAGGAGGAGTGGGACGTACCCGGTCTGGAAAAAGCGCTGGCCGCCGAATATCAGCTGGCATTGCCGTTAAGCGAATGGCTCGAGAAGGAACCCGATCTGCACGAGGAAAACCTCCATTCCCGCATTGCCGAGGCGGCACAGGAACATTACCGGGCGAAAGTGGACCTGGTCGGCACCGGCATCATGCATCAGTACGAGCGCGCGGTGATGTTGCAAAGTCTCGATACTCACTGGCGCGAACACCTCTCATCGCTTGATCATCTGCGCCAGGGCATCCATTTACGCGGCTACGCGCAGAAAAACCCCAAGCAGGAATACAAGCGCGAGGCTTTTGAGCTGTTTACCACCATGCTGGAGGAAATCAAGTCCGAAGTTACCCGGACGCTGATGACCGTGCAGATCAGAAGCGAACAGCAGGTCGAAGCTGTGACTGAAGCGCAGCCGCAACCTGTGAATGTCCAGTATCGCCATGCGGCTTATGAAGAGGTGCTGGATGAAGGGGAACAGCAGGAGGCTGGCGAAACCCAGGATCGCTCGGAGAAGCATCAGCCATTTGTCCGGCATGGCCAGAAGATCGGCCGGAACGATCCATGCCCGTGCGGCTCCGGGAAAAAATACAAACAGTGCCACGGCAAGCTCAGCTAATGGCGCTCAGTTAACGGCGCTTTTCCCACCCGGCCGCCATCCGGCGGTCAGATCATGAAAACTTCTTACGGTTCCCTCTAGCGCCGTTCTT
>DASVYI010000373.1:0-10212 GCA_036392275.1 Nitrosospira sp.
CACCAAGGGTTTTTCCCGACTCCGCCCTGCTGCGGCAGTACCCGCCTGACCCGTTTTGTCCGGGTCGATATCGACGTTAGAGTTTCCTTGCCGGATTTTACCCCACCCTGCGACAATTTCCTCATTCGCGGCCCTCAATCGGTTTCGCCTGTCTTTATCGAAGGCCGCCTTGTCCACTCTTGCATGGTGCACTTCAATCTCGCGATCGTCCGCCTTTGCCAGCCGGGCAGCCGTGTTCCGCCTGATTTGCAAATCCTGGCCGCTGCGAATGCCCTGCGCGAGACCGCCCGCGAATGCGCCGAAATTAAACATGGTTTTCACTCCTCGCAATATCTTCGTGTTCTACTGTTTTTCCGGCCATTCCCGGCTTCCGTCTCGGGCGGGATAATTTTGAGCTGACAAAAGCAGCATTGTTGACCCTGTGGATAAAATCTTCCCCCAGCAGTTTCACGGCCTCGGCATTCAACACCGCTTCGCCATTCGATAAGCGGATGGGTTGCACGCCTTCGACGGTGGCCGGAATGGAATCGCTGGTGGCCGTACCGGGGCCTTGCACCACCCCGCCGGCGGCGCAATCGAAGCGCTTCAGCGATGATAAGCCCCTTGTGCCATACTCCTCGTATCTCACGGCCTGAGATGATCCCTGAGATGACCCATGAGAATTCCTCATCCTGATGATGCCGCCCTTGCGCATCGCGACGGGTTTCATCATGTACGCGCTGCCGAGCTGGCCGATCAGATTACCCAGGCCTGCCGCGGCCGATGCCGAATTCTGGCTGGCTTGCTGCCATGCATTGAGCTGTCCCTGGTACTGCCCCAGACCCAGATTGCCCGCTGCGGTGTTTGCACCCGCGGCGCCTCCAAACCAGCTCTGCGCAGCATTCAGGCCGGCGTTATGTAAACCCGCCTTGGTGACAAGATTGCCCGCTGCCGAGTTACCCGCATTCAACGCCGCCGCATCAGCTGCCAATCCAGTATTCGGCATATTCCGCCCGAACTGCGCGACTCCCTGCCTCATGGCCATACCCTGAAGTTCGGTATTGGTACGGGCCTGGTTCATCGCCCCGGCGGTATCCCTGGCTCTTGCCAGATTCATCTCATTGTTGATCACGGAAAACCGGCCTGAGTTCGGGTTGATACCCATGCGCTCCATTTGCCGCCGATTCTGGTCAAGTGCGCCGGTATAGGCTTGCGTCACATCAGCGGCGGCCTGTCCGGCCATCCGGTCTTTGCGCTCCGGGGAGTCGAACCCCATGGCGTCGTTGACCATCTGTTGCTCGACCGGCTGGAACAGATTCTTGTATATCTGCCATTGCTCATCAGCGCGGGCGGCATTGGTGTCGCCCTGCGCAATCTGCTGGTCAACGATCTTTTGCAAGAGGGGATCTTGGATGGCCGCCCGGTCTTTCTCCCAGGCAAGCTGCTGCTTGGCTACGTCGAGCTGCTGCTGGGCAATGTCGGCATTTTGTTTTGCGGCCTGCCCGATGAGCGAATCCGGCTTCGGTGGTTTTGGGCTGCACATATCTCAATCCTCCAGTACTTTAACGAGTCCATCTTCCACATGCCGGTAGCCAAGCGCCCTGAAAAACTTTCCGGCACGGTTGACCGTTTTCACGGTTATGCAAATCTCCCGCGCCCCGATCTGCTTGAGCGATTTCTCGACATAACTCACGAAGCGCATTGCCGTGCGGCCCTTGCGCGCTTCCCGTAAAAGAAACAAGGTGTCCTCCGTGGCGATTAGCGTCTGGGTATGTGCGCTTTTATCCAAATACATAGCGCAGTTGCCTGCGAGCTTTTCGCCGTTCCGCAGGGTAAAGAGAATGTAGCGCCCCGCTCTTTCGTACCTGCAGAACACCTCGTAATCAGGCTTCAGCTCAAGCCCATGCCGATGTTCTTCCGTCTCGTTCCAATGGGCCTTGTGCAACGGCTTGATCTCATCCGCGATGTCCTCCATCTTCTCAACGGCGAATGTAAATTCACCATACTGCTCCGGCTTGATCCACTCGGAAATATCGAATGGAATCAGAGCCGGTATCTGGTTTGCCAGAACCATGACATCTGCCGCAAGTTCTGGTGTAAGCGGCCGCCCGATGTGGCCGCGCAGCAGGGAAACCAGGTCATGATTCACGTTTTAACCGTCCAATCTGTTCACCAGACTATCGAGCGAAGCGCGTATGTCGTTCACATATGAATACAGCGCCTCGCACTCGGCCTTGGTCGCAGTTGCTGAGAACGTAAGATTTTGCAGCGGCGGCACGGCTATCTTGTTGCAACGCCGCCCGGTAAGTATCTCGATCATGGTTTTCAGCCAGTCGGGCGTACCGGCAGGTATGCCAGGCTTTTTGAGAACGCTCGAAACCGTCTGCGACGCGAGCCATCCGTCGGGAACCACCCCGATCTGACAGATGTAGCCGGTGTCGCCGAGGTTGATCTGTGCCGATGGCTCCCCGATCAGATTGCCGGTGCTGAGGCTTATCACCCCTGTTGCGCCCAAGTTGCTTTGCGTGGTGTTCGCGGCGGCCAGGACGTGCGCCTGAACGATTGATGACGCCGCCGCAATGTTATCCTGCACGCTCGGGGCGCAAACCAGGCCATTCACCGGCTGGTCCGGCCCCAAATCCGTCGTCTTGAACATCCATACGCCGGGGTCCCTCAGCCCATCCGTGCTTGCGCTATCCAGAATGATGAACGCCCCGGCCTCCGGCACATACTTGATCTTGCCAAGGATTGGTGTCTGGTATAGACCGTATGGCCTGAGACCAGCAGGGGTTATCTGATCGACTGTCCAGGTGGTTGAGGACCAGGTTCCAGCCGTGAATGCCGGAATATTGATGCGATACACGACGCCTGTATCCGGCGATGTTCCGCCCCAAAGCCATATGCAGTCGTTTCGCGTGTCATAGACCGCTCCGTAAGGACACTCGTAAGGAAGCCCTGGGGTCGGATTCATATCGAAGGCCGTGCCGTCCACGCTCTTCACCAGGCGAATCGGATTTGGAGCGATTCCGGGTGCCGACATGTTTTTAGCGATGAGTTCGCACTGCGTATAGTTTGTGTCTTTTGCATACGCATTTCCGTAGCAAAACCCGCGAGAGGGGTCATAGACCATCCAACCTTCAGTGACGATAATGGTGCCGCTTCTCCCCATGTATGTGCAGGTATCGTTCTCCCCCGCGCGTATATCCCCGAACTGGTATTTGTAGTAATACGGGAAACCACTGCCTGCGTCCATCGTCGTAAAAACGACATCTTTCCCGCCTATCACGGTCGCAACAGATTTTCCAGAGACATGTCCAAGCGCTACGATAGGATAGGTATTCGTCCCGGAAGCCCCAATGGGCACATTGTCTCGCCGGTGCCGCCATGCATTCAGCCCAAGACGCGCAGGATTTACTCCCGAACCGTCTCCGCCGCCTACCTTGCTGGAATCCTTCTTGGTCAGATCATAAACCCATGGCGCAACGCGGCGCGGCGTCCCGGAGTCGTCCTCGAGTGGCGGACCTCCGCTGACATATGCTGCTCCCGCGAAGGTGCAGAACATCTGGTTGACTTCAAGCCACAGGTTATTCTGGTAAGTGTGACTCGACTGGGGCCCCTTCTTGTCCACGATATAGCGCGTGGCAGCGTTACCATCAACCGCAGAGGGTAAGCACATTTGTTCCCATGCACCCGTATCCATGTTGCAGGCGTAAAGCTGATTACCGGAATAATTCGCGTGCCCGCCACCCCATAGCAGCAACCGGCCAAAGGTGCGATCAAAAGCGAACCCGGACCACGGGTTCACGATCTTGACGTGATCCGCATCAGAAGGGAAAGCAACCGGCCTGTCAGACACCGGCATCTGGCAATCCACATATCGGGTCGTGTTTACTTGCACCCAGGTATTCGGCGCCTGGGAAGCGAGAATCCCACGGAGACGGCTATAGGGATTGATGGATACAGATGCACTGGCATTATTCTGAATAACCGAATCTATCGTGAGCGATTGGGCCCGAGTGATCTGCGCCGAGGAAGATGCGTTCGCCTGCGTTACGTTGCTGGCGTAGAAAATCCCGCCAATGCCTACGATTCCGCCAAGGGAGTTATTGCCTTGTGTCGCGCTACTTACTGTCAGAGTGACCGGCGGGGAAACGAATACCTGCAAAGGACTCACCGCAAGTGAGGCGATGTCGCTATCGCTCAGTTCCCCCTGATACACCTGCGCGGTGATGCAGGCGCACGACCCGATGGTGTTGCGCATGTAGAAGGTGCCGCCTGCACCCGCTGCGCCGGGGTCTGGCGTCCACGCGACATCCGTTGCCACCGCCGTGCCATCAAGGAAAATATCGATCTTCCCGGCGGACTTGCGGTAACGAAGCGCGATATGGTGAACGGTACCGTTGGTAACGCCTAGTTGCCTTAACGAACTGCCGCCGCCCCACCAGGTGCCGAACCGCAGGGAGATAACATTATCGCTCCACGCCTCTGATTGCAGATACCAGCCGTATCCGCCGACATACTGCGCCAGGACAGACTGCCCGGTCGTGTCGATCTTGCCATACCAGGCAATCGTTATGCTGTTGTTATACGTGTCGATCGTCGAGACCGGCGTTGCCCACGTCGTATAGCTCGAAGCCGGCACATAGGCGGTACCTTGCGGAAGACTGGTAGTCGAGCCAACGCTCCCGCCAGCGGCTACATTGGACGCCTGTTCCTTGAGCGAATCAACGGGCAGCAACGCCCACCGGAGATACTGCCCTATCGGGTGACTGACGTTGATAGCCACGGCTTAGGACGGCTGATTGCTGGTGTAGGTGATGCCCGGGAAATTGACCGTATTCCCGCTGGTCACCACCTGATCCGAAGTTTCGCTCGTTACCCAGAGCACCTTGCCGACGTTATCGGTGAAAGCGATGTGCAGATTCGGCGTTGCGCCGGAACTGGCGGAAGCCGTTCCGCTCTTGGCGGCCACCGCTAGCACGCGCGGCGCGTTGTCCGCGCCCGACAGCGTGAAATCGGCGGAGGCAACCGTCACGGTGCAAATCGCATTCCCCGTAACCGTCGCATAGCTGTCCCCGGCGGCATAAGTCTTGAGAAGCAGCATGCGGATTGCGTTGTTCTTGATGATATTCAGCCCGCCGTCGAGAACGTCCGCGTGTGCGTATTTATATTTTGCCATTTGTATCTCCTTTGTTTTTGCCAGCTAATAGTCATAAAAAAAAGCCGCTACCATCGCGGGGGCGGCTTGCTTACAGTTGCTGCTCTTACAGTTGCTACTCAACTTGAATCTGGAATCAAGCCTCTTTCAATCCATCCATCGTCTCGGCCAGCACTACACCCGTTACCTTCACATTGCCGGACAGCACTATCTCCACATTATCCGACTTGTATCCGCCCGGCAGACGGAAAGCGCGGCTGTCATGCACCTGCTTGACGAACTTCAACACCCCGTCGGCCCATAGCTGAAATTGCAGCGCGTCGATGGACAACGCAGGTATCACCTGCATCGCGTCTCCGCCAATCTCATATTCCCCGAGCGCAGGTTCCGTCAAGGCGTCGTTCATCTTCCCACCTGTAATCAGCGCCTGATTCGCGGCAATCGCAGCGTTGTACGCAGCCAGGGCAGCGGAAGATTCCGCTTCCGTCATATCAAAATCCGCATCGATCTTGGCCGCGCCATAGTTGAGAGGCGGCGGGCTGATGAACTTCTTGCTTTTCCACTCGTAGGAAAGCTTGGTTCCCGCATCGCCTTCCCACTGGTAGATTTTTTTGTCTGCGGCGACGTAGAGCTTGCCTGTCCACGGATCAGCCCAGATAGCGGTAATCCGCTGGTTGACCTTGATGAACGAGGCAGGCTCAGACTTGTCCAGCACGAACATGAGAGAACTGCCGTTCGCGGAGTACCCGGCGTAATAGCGGTTGTCCGCGGTCGCGGAAATGAACGTAGCGGGATTGAACTCGCCCCATTCTTTCAGGGTGAACAGATCTCGTGTCACGATATCGGTATTCGGCCCGATCATGACCAGCCCTTGCGGCGCCGGATAACCCACGCCGAATGCGAAAGTCGCCACGCCTCTTTTCGCCATGCACGGCCACGCCACGCCCAGCTTCTCCATGCCACCTCCCATTGTGACGGGCTCCACGCCGGTAATGGTGAACGGATTGCCTTTGGTCATGCCGACAACAGTCGTGCCGTTCACGCCAATGGCAACGATGTCCTGATCGTAGGTTTGCTGATAGGCAATGGGCCAGGCATACGGCTTGAACGGCTCCGAAAAATAAACCTCGTTCCCGCGGAAACCGCATGCGATGCCATTCGCCAGAATGACGATACCCTTCAAATCCGCCGGCGGCATCAGCCATGTCGTGGAAGGCAATACTTCTCCGAGATTCGCATCGAGCGTCGTATCGTTATATGTCGTGGTAGCCGCGGTAATCGTCGCAATGTACTGATATTCCGCGCCGCTCGTTCCGGTCCCGGTGCGATAGATGCGCTTCGTCATGCCGGCCGTGTTATGCGGAGCAACGCGTGCCCAGGTCCCGCCGGAAATATAAGCCTGGGTTGTAGAAAGCAGCACAACGACCTTGTTTGCAGCCGGATCCACGCTTACCAGCGAGAATTTGCCGTTCAGATCGGTCATGCCCGCAACAGCGGCGAACGTGATTTCCTCAAACGTGCGCAGCCCGAACATACTATTCAATGTGACAGTCACGTAACCCGCAGAAGGGGTATCCTTCACCGCGGCGGATACCGTTCCGCTGTTGGGCGGCGCCATATCGAGCCCCGACAGACCCCATGTCGCATCGATCTTCCCGGTAGTCACGGTTGACGCCGGAGAAGGCGCCGATTCCTCGCCCCACGGCGTGACGAAGGTATAAACGTATGCGCGTGATACCGAGGTGGCGCTGGCCCCACCCGTTGGCGCTACGGCGGGTTTTGTGACAGGCGGGGTCACCCCGAGTACATAGCACCCCGAAGGATAAGGCCCTACCCCGGATGTCGCGGTATCGTAATCCGATACGCGCGGCTCCCCATCCCCGGTGTAGTAGAAGCGCCTCGACGTATTCCCGGCAACAGGCGAGCGTGCCACGTCCACATCCCTGTCCCACGTCAGCCACTTTTCGTTGCCATCCTTCTCCATGCGGAACATGGAAACGATGTCGTTGCTTATGATCGGAGCGAAAACCAGCAAAGGACCGTTGCGAGGACGCAAGTCGCCGCTTGTCAGATTGCAGTTGGTAGCCACCTGCGCCTGGTTTGGCGCGAGTAGTTGTTTCGCGAGTCTGGGAACAAGTCCCGAAAAGCCGGATATGCGGAAAGCAGTCATCGTTGATGGTTAGAGAATCAAAGCTGGGTGGCTCGATTTCATGCGGCCAATATGCAGCCGATGATGAGCAACGGCAGTGATAGGTAAGTGATTAAACCGTTCTTTTTTGTTCCAGGCCGCCCCTTACACCGGTTACCCTCCGAGGCGGGCATCGCCCCGCATTCGTTGAGCGATTTGGAGCACGCCTCAGGCGATCCCAGCGCACTGTTTATATTCGGCTTCCCGGCGTTTGGTCAGGCCCGGCAATACCTTTCCGCCCTGCCGGTTCCAGCGCCTGATCTCGGCACAAGCACCGCTGTAATCACCCGCGTTCAGCTTCTTCGCCAGGGTGGAATTACAGAATGCCTTCACACCGATGTTGTAGGTCAGGCTCACGAAAGCGTCATACTCGTATTGATGCACTGGCACGCTGATGCATTTTTTCAACGCTGCCTCAAGTTTGGAGACATCGGCCAGAGTGCGCGCCAATGCCTTCGGCGGGGTAATCGTGTCGCCCATCTTGACTCCATCGGTCGAACCGAAACCGATCGTCGGCACATCATCCGGGGTTGGCATATACGCCACCCCGCGATAATCCTCGTGCAATGCAATCCCGACCAGGGCGGTGGCCGACAGAGCCAGTGCCGCCATTGTCGATCGTTTAATCATTTTCGCACCTCAAACCCTTGGTAATTCCTTGGTAATTAATTGCGCCACCCCGGCAAACACCGCGACCCTCGGTTATTCAATCCCATGAGGATTTCGCGAGCTGTATCAAACCCGAGGCGATCAGGCAGAAACCACACGTTATGAGCCCCGCGTCCGCCCCGCTATTTATCCATGAGCCGGCTGAAAGTGATGAGATACCCAGGTATGTCACCGGCCAACCCGTAATCCAGTTTGCGAGCCGACTCATTTCGGGAGCCTCGTTATGCCGCCACCGGCCGTGAACGCATTTCCGCTAATGGGCGGATACGCCTCTTCCCTGTAGCCTCCGCGCATGGCTACGCTGGCAAGGGCGGATGCGGGCGAAACCGTGACTGCATCTACGTAGAGAATCGATGGCTTAATCATTTGTACCTCGACAGGCAGTCAAGCTTTGCTTTGATATCTTCTTTCAAATCGCCTGTATTGATATTTGCACAGGGCAGAAGATTGGATGACTTCGGCTTCACCCCTGTTTTACCCGACACCGATTCCCTCTGACCCTTGGACTCGAGAGTTTCGGTCGGCGGTGGTATGGGCAATTCAGACTCTTCGGTTTTGATGACGGCCGGAGTTACCGTGCATGCGACAAGGATGGCAGCGGAGAAAATGGCAAGATATTTCATCGGTGCCTCCTTTGAGACCAGAGGTCGATAATCCTGTCCAATTTTTCATTGAACTCTCGCATCGTTTCGCGTTGCTCCGTTCGCATAACTTTCATCTCGTCGCTCAATCGCTGATTTGTCTGCTCCTGGTACAACTCTCCCCTTTTCAAGCTGGCGATATCGTTTTGCAAAGTGTTGTAAGTCGCCACGCCCGACGCGGCAAGACCGGCTACCGCGATGATTCCACTGAACGATAGCGTGTAGGTGGATGGGCCGCGCCGCCTTTCTATCCTATTGTTGCTCTCATCCTCGGACATATCACAACAGACTCCATAAAAGTCCCGCGATAACCATGGCGGCAGCAATCAGAATCGCACTCATCCATCCGGATGATCTCAACGTGTCCAACCATGAATCGGCTTCTTCTTTCATATCGGCACCTGCATCCTCCGCCATGTCAACCACGTAATCCTTCGCCTGCTCAATCTCTTCCTTCGCCCACTTCGGTGTTGGCATTTTTTAAAATCTCCAAATAAAAACCGCCCCGAAGGGCGGCTACTTTACAGTTGCGCCGATAGATACCGGCACATCAACGCGGATGCGCCGGAGGCGCCGAGGCATGAGCCAGCGCAAAATCCAGCGTAACCAGAAACGCATCACGATACTTGCACGCTGATGGATGCCGGAATGTCGACTTGTACCGCATCAGGAGCAACGGTAACGGATGCGGTCACCACATCGCCCAGAGTATTGCCGGAGGCGTCAACGGCCTGAGCCGAGACCGGGTGATCGCCAGCGGGCACATCACTAAAGGTTGCGACGTAGGGCGCGACAGCGACGACAACGGGAGCCAACGTACCGAGCGTGACTCTGATGCCCGCGGGTTGGGTGCCAGCAGGGAACGATACGGGACTGACTGCTACTGTTACGGTTACTGTGTGCATTTGATGCTCCTATGTAATGCCCGATGGGGCGTAAAAAAACCGCCAGAAGGCGGTCTGAATTGATTATGGTTACTGGTTTACCACTGGATGGCGTCGAGTTGCGCCTGAGTCACATCATCGCCGAAGGCGGCAATTTGGTACCGTAGCTTTTGACGCTTGCCGGATAGTTGCCCTGATGCCGCGCTGAATAGATCAGCATTACTGATGATCCTGGCTGCGAGATCGGCTTTCGTTATTCCCCGAGCCGCGGCTGCAGCATCCATCCATGGAGTGAATGCGCCATCATTCGCAACCCATGCGCGGGCTTCAGCTTCCTGTTTGGGCCAACTGCTTATCTCGCCTGCCGGGTATGCAGCGGTCAGCGCATTGACGGCAGCTTCATAAGCCGCATTGATGCGGTTGAGCGCGGCAGGCTTCATTTCAGCAGCGGTCAGTGGTGGGGCCACAATCTGCATTGCCTCTTGCTCAGAAATAGGCGTCAGCCCCGACTGAATAAACTCATCCTGTGAACCGTCCGATTCGTAGGCGTAAACCTTATTACTTAAATCCTTAAAGTATTTCATCGCAGCTCCAACCATGTTAATACGGCTGACGTACCAACCGTATTAGCAACACTATATGTAGCACCGGGAGAGACAATAAAGGAGGCATATGTGTTACCTCCATTTGCAG